>NZ_JBEHFY010000002.1:0-165944 GCF_040225815.1 Corynebacterium sp. KPL2895 | reverse complement strand
CGCCCGCCCGCCGCAGGGAGCGTCCGGCGATACCCGCTGGGCTTATCGCATCTCCCAGGGAAAGATCGCCGCCTCGCTGCAATACCGCGTGGTCAATGACGGCCAAGTGGTATCGAAGACCGACCGCAATGCCGGTGAGCTCCAGGTGCGTGGCAACCTCGTGACCGGTTCTTATTATCATTCCCCCACCGCTGAGCCGGGTGAAGTGGCTTCCGAGTTCCGCGGCAAGCCGGTCGAGGCCGCGGAATCCAAGTTCACCGCAGACGGCTGGTTGCGCACAGGCGATGTCGGCTCCGTAACGAAGGACGGCTTCCTCACCGTGGAAGACCGCGCCCGCGATGTCATCCGCTCGGGTGGCGAGTGGATCTATTCGGTGCAGTTGGAAAACCTCATCATGGCCAATTCAGATGTGGTGGAAGCCGCGGTAATTGGCTACCCAGATAAGCAGTGGGTGGAACGCCCCCTCGCCGTGACCGTCTTGGATGAACAAGCCTCTCCCACCATCGAAACGGCCGAAAAATTGCGCCAGAGCCTGCGCAAGGAATTGCCTAGCTGGATGCTGCCGGAGTACTGGGCCTTCGTAAAGTCGATCGATAAGACCTCAGTGGGCAAGTTTGATAAGAAGGATCTGCGCACCCACTTGGCGGAAGGCGATTACAATATCATCCGCCTCAAGGGCCCAGGTGAAGCCCAGCGCCTTGACGAAATCAACGAAAGCGATTTTAACCGGGAAAACGAGGAATAATCATCGGCCAGGTTGCGTTGTGGCTTGGTGTACCTTGTTTCCCACTCTTAGACTGGCAGCAATGACTTCACCAACGCCTTCTTCTTCAGCGGTGTCCCTGCCCCTGCCCACCGTGGGCCGGACGCAGCCGCCGGAGGATTTACCTGCCGCGGCAAGCGACGGCACCCGCGCCTTGGTTGATCGCTACGGCCGCAGGGCACGCGACCTGCGTGTGTCCCTCACGGACCGCTGCAACCTGCGCTGCACGTACTGCATGCCAGCCGAAGGCTTAGAGTGGATGCCCACGCAGCAAACGCTGTCCGATGAAGAGACCATCCGGCTTATCCGCCTCGGCGTGGAAAAGCTCGGCATCCGCCAGGTGCGCTTTACCGGCGGCGAGCCGCTGCTGCGCAAATCCTTGGAAAAAATCATCGCCGCTACCAAGGAACTCACCACGGATGAAGGCATTGCGCCGTCGACGGCGCTGACTACTAATGGGTTGGGCTTGGAAAAGCGCGCCGCAAAGCTTGCCGCAGCAGGCCTCGACCGCATTAATATCTCGCTAGATACCATCGATCCACAGCGCTATGCCGCACTCACCCGGCGCGATCGGCTAGCCCACGTGCTCGAAGCCATCGCCGCCGCAGCCGATGCCGGATTGAATCCCGTCAAGATCAATGCCGTGGTCATGCCCGGCGTCAATGAAGCAGATATCGTCCCGCTGGCGGACTATGCGCTGCACCAGGGCGCCCAGCTGCGCTTTATTGAGCAGATGCCGCTCGGACCGCGGGAAAAGTGGCGCCGCGAAGACATGGTCACCGCAGATGACATCTTGCACCGGCTACAAAGCCACTTTTCCATGCGCCCGGCGCGCGAGCCGCGCGGATCAGCCCCGGCCGCTTTATGGGATGTTATCGCCCCCGATGGCACCGCCGGCAAGCTCGGCATCATCGCCTCCGTAACCCATCCCTTCTGCGGCGACTGCGACCGCACCCGGCTTACCACCGATGGTGCCGTGCGCAACTGCCTGTTTGGCAATTCCGAAACCCAGTTGCGGGATCTCATGCGCTCTGGCGCCAGCGACGAGGAATTAATGGAGGCGTGGGCCGGGGAAATGTGGACGAAGAAACCGGGCCATGGCATTGATGATGAGGGCTTTTTGCAGCCGGATCGTCCCATGTCTGCCATAGGCGGCTAATCTAATTATTTATGTCCGCATCGCGTTCCATTTCTGAGCACCTTTCCGCGGTTTTGGCACTGGCGCCGACACCGCGCGCAGAGTCCGTACCCGTTGGCCCCGCGCTGTGCGGACGGGTATTAGCGGAGGATGCGACCGCGCGCTTTCCCGTCCCACCGTTTGCCAATTCCGCCATGGATGGATTCCTCGTCCGCGCCGCTGATATTTCGGGCCCGGGACCGTGGACGCTGCCGGTCGCAGGCGATGTCCCCGCCGGTGCTACCGCTCAGGCAGTACCCGCCGGCCAGGCCGTTCGCATCATGACCGGGGCCCCGGTGGGCGATGCCACTGGCTTAATCGTCGTCCCAGTAGAAAACACCACCGTCCCGTCTGGTCCCACGGAGTTGCCGCGCGAGGTCACCATCACCGCCGCGCCTGCAAAAACCCATATCCGCCCCGCTGGAGAAGATATACAACCCGGCACCATAGTTGCCCCTGCCGGCGCCACCGCGAACGCGGCGGTTATCGCGGCGCTTATATCCACCGGCATCTATTCTGTAAAGGCTTACCGGCGCCCGCGCATCGCGGTGATTTCTTCCGGCAATGAGCTATCCGCCTATCCGGATGAACTCGCCCCAGGGCGCCTGCCGGATTCCAATGGGCCGATGCTCGCCTCCCTCGCCCACACGGAGTCCTACTCGCACGTGGGCGACGATCCTGCGGAGTTATCCAGATTGTTCGATGAGCTCAGCGCATCCCACGACCTCATCATTACCTCCGGCGGGGTATCGGCCGGCGCTTTCGATGTGGTGCACGGGGTGCTGGGCACGGGCGATAATTCGTGGTTCGGGCACGTTCACCAGCGGCCCGGTGCGCCGCAGGGCATCGGCAGGTGGCGGGGTGTTCCGGTGCTTGCGCTGCCGGGCAATCCGGTGGCGGCTTTCGTCGGTTTCCAGCTCTATGCACGCCCGCTTATCGCCGCCTTATCGGGCCAGCCGCACCCGCGGGAGACCGTGCAGCTGAGTGCGAAGGTGGAGGTTTCGCTGCCATCGGCAAGCGCACGCCCCATCATCGTTCCTGTGACCGTAAGCTTTGCGGGAAAGCCCAGGATTACTGGCGCGTTAAGCCGTGGCAGCCACCGGGTGGTCTCGCTGGCCGGTACGAATGGGTATTGCATCATTGATGGACCTGCCCCCGCCGCGGGCGAAGAGACCACCGTCTATCTGTATTAAAGAGGAGAATTTTTCATGGAGTTTACCCACCTCAATTCCGCCGGCACCGCCTACATGGTCGATGTGACCGAGAAGCAGCCGACCGTGCGCACCGCCACCGCCGAGGGCGAGGTCGCCTGTTCCCCGGAGGTCATGACCGCGCTGCGCGAGGGCACCGTGCCCAAGGGGGACGTGCTGGCGGTCGCGCGCATTGCCGGCATTTCCGCGGCGAAGAAGGTCCCAGAGCTCCTGCCGCTCGCGCACACCATTGGCGTGCATGGCTGCGCGGTGGATCTCGAGCTTGCCGATGCCCACGTGAAGATCACCGCCACCGTGCGCACCGCCGACCGCACCGGCGTGGAAATGGAGGCTCTGACCGCGGTCAACGTTGCCGCCTTGGCGCTCATTGACATGGTCAAGGGCGTCGACCGCTCTGCTTTTATTCGTCGCTGTGGCATCGTGGCGAAATCGGGCGGGCGCTCCGGCGATTGGTCTAGGACCCTCTCGGAGGCTTAATGGACGGCGCGATCATTCTGGCCGGCGGGCAATCGCGCCGCATGGGCGGGGCGGATAAGGCACAGGTGCGCGCCTTTGGCCTGCGCTTGGTGGACCGCCTGCTGCGCCAGCTTCCCTATGGCATGCCGTCTATCGTTATTTCCCCGCATTACCTCAGCCTGCCGCAGGTGTGCGAGTCGCCGCTTTTCGGCGGCCCTGTCGCCGGCATCGAAGCTGGTGCGCGCGCTTTGTCGCATTGCGACCGCCTGGCACTCTTCGCTGTGGATGCTCCCGATTCCCCGCAGCTCCTCCCGCACCTTAACTACGCGTTGCAGGCCGCGCCCAGCGCCGATGCCGCGATTACCCGCGCCGCGGATGGGTACTTACAGCCCCTGTGTTCGCTGTGGCATACCGATGCGATCTTCGAACGCTTGGGCGCGCTGGAGTCGACCCGCAATGTCTCCGTAAAAAGGCTTATCCGCGGCGCCGATTTCGTCGAGGTGGCCGGCACCGGTGCCGAGCGCGATTACGATACCCCTGCCGAATTGCAGGACATTCCACCGCACCCCGCCCTTCGCGCTCACCGGCGCGGCTAAGGCAAGTACACGCCGCCCTCCCCGTGAGCGCGAAGGGATGGTGAGGGAGGCATTATTCGCCGCGGGAGCGGAAGACATCGGCAAGCAGCGGCGCAATAACCCCAAGAGCATCTGCCACGGCGCCGGTAGACGAGGCGCAATTGATGATGAGGCTGCCGCCGCCGTGGTCGGTCATGCCGATGATCCCGCGGGACAGACCCGCCTTGGGCGAGGACTCGAGCCCGCGCAGGAGCACCTGGGTCTCCAGGCCGTAGAGGCGGGCCTTGATATAGCGCTCGGTGACCTCTGGGGTCAGGTTCGTCGCCCCGATGCCGGTGCCGCCGATTACCACGACTATATCGGTGCCGGTATCCACGGCGGTCCGCAGCGCGTCGTCGACTGGCTTAAGGCCCTCCGGCACGATGCTCGGTGGCGCGACATCGATGTCGTGGGTGCGCAGGATTTCTGCCGCTTTCTCCCCGGCGCGGTTCGGTTTTTCCCCGGCCAAAATGCGGTCCGAGCTGACGATTATCTGTGCCTTTCTTTGGGACATAAGTCTCATTCCTTTCCCACTGTGGAGTGTGGTTAATATCACATCATTCAGTTTTCGACACCAACACATTTGGGGCACGGGGCTAACCTGCAGCATCGGAATCGATCAAGAATTACGCAACATTTGCATGCCGTAATTAGATACGGATTTTACCGTTTTTATTTACCTTTTCGAGCATAGTCGCCGGTAGATTAAGGAGTTGAACGACCTACTACCTGTGAGGAAATCATGACCGCTCTTGATACCTCAGGCAAAGTCATCCAAGGTTGGGATCCAGAAGATTCCGACCACTGGGATTCCAAAATTGCCTGGCGCACGCTGTGGATCTCCACATTTGTTCTTATCATTGGCTTTGCCACTTGGTACCTCGTATCGGCAATTGCCCCGCAGTTGAACCAGATTGGTTTCGACTTAACCCGCAGCCAGCTCTACTGGCTAACAGCCATCCCCGGATTGGCGTGCGGTATCTTCCGTCTCGTCTTCATGTTCCTGCCGCCCATCCTCGGCACGCGCAAGCTCGTCTTCAGCTCCTCGCTGCTGTTTATCATCCCCATGCTGGGCTGGTTCTTCGCGGTACAGGACTCCTCCACCCCGTACTGGTGGCTGATGACCCTCGCCTTCCTCTCCGGCATCGGCGGCGGGGTGTTCTCCGGCTTCATGCCCTCGACCGGCTACTTCTTCCCCAAGCGCCTGTCCGGTACCGCGCTGGGTATCCAGGCCGGCATCGGTAACTTCGGTATCTCCTTTATCCAGCTGGTTGCCCCATGGCTCATGGGCTTTACCCTGTTGGGTGTAGGTTTTGTTGCCCCGCAGCGCACCGATGACGGCGAAATCTTTGTCCACAACCCCGCCATCTTCTTGGTGCCGTGGGCCATCGTCGGCGCATTCCTGGCATGGACCCTGCTCAAGGATGTTCCCGTGAAGGCGAATTTCCGCCAGCAGATGGACATCTTTGGCAATAAGAACACCTGGATTCTTACCGTCGTCTACTTCATGACCTTCGGCGCATTTTCAGGCTTCGCCGCGCAAACCGCGCTGCTTATTAACCAGATCTTCGGCGAAGGCTCCGAATTTGCCGGCACCTACGAGAACCTGCCCGCCGGCGCGAGCTACGCCTTCCTCGGACCACTTATCGGTGCGCTCGTCCGCGCCCTGTGGGGCCCACTGTGCGATAAGTTCGGCGGCGCCATCTGGACCTTCATTGGCTGCCTGGGCATGACCATCTTTACCGTCGTGGCCACCTTCTTCCTCACCCCGGACGAGCCGGATGAGGTCTGGTGGTTCCTGGGCACCATGCTCATTTTCTTCTTCTTCACGGGCTTGGGCAACGCCGGCACGTTTAAGCAAATGCCCATGATTTTGCCCAAGCGCCAAGCAGGCGGCGTTATCGGTTGGACCGGTGCCATCGGCGCCTTCGGCCCGTTTGTCGCAGGTGTCTTGCTCTCCATGATGTCTGCACCGACGTTCTTCTGGGGCTGCGCCGTGTACTTTGCCATCACCACCGTGCTGGTGTGGATCTACTACGCCCGCCCCAATGCACCATTCCCCGGATAATTAGGAGCTTTCAACCCCATGACTGCATACTTCGCGCCCGAAAAGGGCTCTTCAAATCCGCTCTTTAAGTTCGGTGCCTACCTGCGCAAAGGCGAAGCTACCGATTCTGGTCAGCAACTTTTCTTAAAGGGCGGCCGCCAGGCAGATGTCTTTTACCGCAACCGCTGGGCCTTCGACAAGATGGTGCGCTCCACCCACGGCGTGAACTGCACCGGTTCGTGCTCGTGGAAGGTCTACGTCAAAGACGGCGTCATCACCTGGGAATCCCAGGCGGTGGATTACCCCACCACCGGCAATGACATGCCAGAATACGAGCCCCGCGGCTGCCCGCGTGGAGCCTCCTTTTCCTGGTACACCTACTCTCCTACCCGCGTGCGCTACCCGTATGCCCGCGGCGTGCTGGTAGATATGTTCCGCGAGGAAAAGGCTAAGCACGGCGATTCCGTCCTGGCCTGGCGCGCCATCCAAGAGGACCCCGAAAAGCGCAAGGCGTATATCTCCCAGCGCGGCAAGGGCGGGCTCATCCGCATCTCTTATGAAGAGGCCATCGACATCGCCTCGGCCGCGCACGTCTACACCATCCGCAAGTACGGTCCTGACCGCATCAACGGCTTTACCGTGATCCCGGCCATGTCGCAGATTTCCTATGGCGCGGGCATGCGCTTCTTGCAGACCATCGGCGGCGTCGCGCTCTCCTTCTATGACTGGTACGCCGACCTGCCGCCGGCATCCCCGCAGACCTTCGGCGACCAGACCGACGTCCCGGAATCCGGCGACTGGTACAACTCTTCCTACCTCATGATGTGGGGCTCGAATATCCCGGTCACCCGCACCCCGGACGCCCACTTCATGGTGGAATCGCGCTACAAGGGCACCAAGGTCGTCGTGGTCTCGCCCGACTTTGCGGATAATACCAAGTTCGCCGATGAGTGGGCCCGCATCGAGCCAGGAACGGATGCCGCGCTCGCCTTTGCCATGGGCCACGTCATCTTGAAGACCTTCCACGTGGACCGCCAGGAACCGTACTTCCTGAACTACATGCGCAAATACACCGACTCGCCCTTCCTGGTATCCCTGGAAGACCACGGCGACGGCACCTACACCCCAGGCAAATTCCTCACCGCCTCGCAGCTTGCCGATGCCACCTTGAACTCCTCCCCCAACGCCACCCACCGTGGCCTTGTGATGGAAGAAGACGGACGCATCGTTGACCCAGGCGGCACCGTGGCAGACCGCTGGGATAACGAGAGCGCCAAGTGGAACCTGGCGCTGGATAACGCCGATCCGGTCATGTCCATCGCAGAAACCGATCGCTTTGACACCGCCGAGGTGCTCTTCCCCCGCTTTGACCTGGATACCAACCCAGAGGACGTGGGGACCGACAAGCCCATTGGCGCGGGCATCGTCCACCGCGGCGTCCCCGTCCGCGAGGTCGACGGCAAGCTGGTTACCACCGTCTTCGACATCATGCTCGCCCACTACGGCGTCAACCGCGAGGATCTCCACCTGCCGGGTAGCTGGCCGAAGGACTTCCACGATGCCAGCGAGGTCGGCACCCCCGCCTGGCAGGAAGAGCTCACGGGCGTGGCTGCCGATACCGCTATCCGCATCGGCCGCGAATTTGCACAAAACGCCGCGGATTCCAAGGGCCGCTCGCAGATCATCATGGGCGCGGGAGTCAACCACTACTTCCACGCCGATAATATCTACCGCACCTTCTTGGCGCTAACCTCCATGTGCGGCACCCAGGGCGTTAACGGTGGCGGTTGGGCGCACTACGTCGGCCAGGAAAAGCTGCGCCCGATCAATGGCTGGACCCAGTGGGCTATGGCCGCCGACTGGCAGCGCCCGCCGCGCCACATGATTTCTACCGGCTTCTACTACTTCGCCACCGAGCAGTACCGCTACGATAATTCGCGCGCGTCCCACTTGGGCTCGCCGCTGGCTAGCCACGGTTCCATCGGGGACAAGATGGTCTCCGATACCATGGCGGAATCCATGCGCCGCGGCTGGATGCCGGCCTACCCGCAGTTCAACCGCAACTCCCTCTTCCTTGCCGATGAAGCCGATGAGGCCGGCATGGACATCAATGACTACGTGGTCCAAGAGCTAGAAAGCGGCCGCCTAGAGTTCTCCTATGACAACCCGTCTGCCGAGGAGAACTGGCCGCGCATCCTGCTCAACTGGCGCACCAACCTGCTCGGCTCGTCCGCCAAGGGCACCGAGTTCTTCCTGCGCCACCTGCTGGGCATCGACTCGGATGCCACCGCGGAAGAACTAGCCCCCGAAGACCGCCCGCGCAGCATCAAGTGGGTGGATAAGGCACCGGAGGGCAAGCTGGATCTGATGATGACCACGGACTTCCGCAATACCTCCACCACGCTGGTTTCGGACCTCATTTTCCCGGCCGCAACCTGGTACGAAAAGCACGACATGTCCTCTACCGACATGCACCCGTACCTGCACTCATTTAACGCGGCGATTAACCCGCCGTGGGAGGCCCGCTCGGACTACGAGGTCTTCCGGGACCTGGCCGCAGCGCTCTCTGATAAAGCCACCAAGTGGCTGGGCGTGCAACGCGATGTCATTACCCAGCCGAGCCACCACGACAGCCCGGACGAGCTCGGCATGCCCAATGGCATCGTCCCCGACCCCGAAGAACAGGGCCTTATCCCTGGGGTCACGATGCCGAAGCTTCATGTGGTCGAGCGCGACTACACCAAGGTCTACGAAAAGTGGGCGCACTTGGGCCCGCTTCCCGCCAAGGCCGGCACCGGCGTGCACGGCACCAAGTTCAACGTGGAAAAGCAGGTCAAAGAACTCGAGCTCATCTGTGGCACCACGGAGACCTCCATGGGCGAGCTGGTGGATCTGTCCAAGGACACCAAGGTTATCGACGCTATCTTGCACCTGTCTGGTGTCTCCAACGGTGAGCTAGCCAAGCAAGGCTTTGAGTTCCTATCCTCGCGCACCGGCAAGGATCTGACCCCGCTGGGCGCTCCCGATGAAGACGTACGCATCACGTGGGACGACATCAAAGAACGCCCGAAGGAGGTCATCACCTCCCCCGAGTGGACCGCAGATAAGCGCAATAAGCGCCGCTACACCGCCTTTTCCATCAACGTCGAGTTTGAAAAGCCCTGGCACACGCTGACCGGCCGCATGCAGTACTACATCGACCACGACTGGTTTATGGACTACGGCGAATCGCTGCCGATCTTCCGCCCACCGCTCGACCACGTCCACATGCACGGCGAATTCGCGCCGGGCACGGAATTGACCAATGACCGCGGCGAGGCTGAGGTCACCCTGCGTTACCTCACCACGCACAATAAGTGGTCCATCCACTCGCAGTACTTTGACAACCTGCACGTGCTCTCCATCTCGCGCGGTGGCCAGGTGGTCTGGATGTCCAATAAGGACGCCGAGAAAATCGGTGTGACAGACAATGACTGGGTTGAGGTATATAACCGCAACGGCGTCGTCTCCGCCCGCGCCATTGTTTCCCACCGCATCCCGGAGGGAACTATGCTGTG
This sequence comes from Corynebacterium sp. KPL2895, assembly GCF_040225815.1. Lineage (NCBI taxonomy): Bacteria > Bacillati > Actinomycetota > Actinomycetes > Mycobacteriales > Corynebacteriaceae > Corynebacterium > Corynebacterium sp. KPL2895. The sequence continues at coordinate 156,119 of NZ_JBEHFY010000002.1, read as the reverse complement.
CAACCACGCACAGGAGCGCACCGTGGGCACGCCGATCAACGAGCACACCGGCCGCCGCGGCGGCACGCATAACTCGCTGACCCGCATTTCCATCAAACCGGTGCACATCGCTGGCGGCTATGGCCAGCTGACCTACCACTTCAACTACATCGGCCCTACCGGCAATAACCGCGATGAAGTCACCCGCGTGCGCCGCCGTTCCCAGGAGGTATCCTACTAATGAAAGTCATGGCCCAAATCTCCATGATCATGAACCTGGACAAGTGCATTGGTTGCCACACGTGTTCAGTTACCTGTAAGCAGGCATGGACCAACCGCGAAGGCACCGAGTACATCTGGTTCAATAACGTCGAAACCCGCCCCGGCCTCGGCTACCCGCGCACCTGGGAGGACCAGGAAAAGTGGAAGGGCGGCTGGGAGCGCACGGCATCCGGCAAGATCAAGCCCAAGGCCGGCGGCCGCCTCAAGAAGCTGGCTACCCTCTTCCACAACCCCAACCTGCCCACCATCCAGGATTACTACGAGCCCTGGACCTACCAGTACGAGGACCTGATGGGCGCCGAGGCGGGCCAGAAGACCCAGCCGACCGCCAAGCCGGTCTCCCAGATCGACGGCCGGGACATCGGCAAGATTGAATGGTCCTCCAACTGGGACGATAACCTGGGTGGCTCTACTGCCACGCTTGACGATGACCCCGTGCTCCACAACATGAACCTCGAGGTCAAGAAGGAAATCGAAGACTCGTTCATGTTCTACCTGCCGCGTATTTGCGAGCACTGCATGAACCCGACCTGCGTATCCTCCTGCCCCTCCGGTGCGATGTACAAGCGCACCGAGGACGGCATCGTCTTGGTGGACCAGGACCGCTGCCGCGGCTGACGCATGTGCGTATCCGGCTGCCCGTATAAGAAGGTCTACTTCAACCACAAAACTGGCAAGGCCGAAAAGTGCACGCTGTGCTACCCGCGCCTCGAGGTGGGACAGCCCACCGTGTGCTCCGAGACCTGCGTGGGCCGCCTGCGTTACTTGGGCGTCATCCTCTACGATGCCGACCGTGTCGCCGAGGCCGCCTCCACCGAGAATGAGCAGGACCTTTTCGAGGCCCAAAAGTCGATCATGCTCGACCCACACGATCCAGAGGTTGTCCGCGCAGCTCAGGCCGAGGGCATCCCGCACTCCTGGATCGACGCCGCGCAGCAGTCGCCGATTTACGATCTCATCTTCAAGTACGGCGTCGCTCTGCCGCTGCACCCGGAGTATCGCACGCTGCCGATGGTCTGGTACATCCCGCCGCTGTCGCCCATCGTTGACAAGGTGACCGCAACCGGCAACGACGGCGAGGACCACAAGATCCTCTTCTCGGCGCTATCGAATATGCGCATTCCGCTGGAATACTTGGCAGGCCTATTTACCGCCGGCGATACCGTCCCGGTAGAAAAGTCGCTGCGCCGGCTCGTCGCTATGCGCTCGTATATGCGCGATATCAACCTGGGCAACGAACCGCAAGAGGAGATCGCCCAGGCAGTCGGTATGACGGGCAGGGACATGGAAGGCATGTACCGCCTGTTGTCCATCGCTAAATACGATGACCGCTACGTCATTCCCACCGCCTCGCCGGAATCCCCGCGCGGCATTACCGATTTGGATCCGTTTGGCGATGTGGACCCAGCCAAGGCCTCCGAAGACGTCTTCCACGACCTTGGCATGGGCGCGCCCGAGGCCTGCACCCACGGCGCCGAACCGCAAGGTAAGGTCTCGCTGCTCTCCTGGAGCGGCGACCGCCCCGATGCCATGTTCCCGCCGCGGAAGTAGGTGAAGCCGTGAATATCTTCGATAAACTCCGCAAACGCCAGGAATCCCTGCAGCGGCAATCGGCCCAGCAGGGTGGCGATGCCCCCGTGGCAGGATTCGGAACACCCGCTGGCATCGGTTCCATGGGCGGTGCCAAGGACGTCGAAAAGACGCTGCGCACCCACACAGGTCAAGTCCCCAATGAATTTGTCACGCCGGTCGAGGTCACTGAAGACCAGCGGCGAATCGTCGCCATGGCCGTGTCCGTGCTGCTGAATTACCCCGGCGAAGATATCTTTGACCGCCTCTCCGCGGTCGAAGACCAAGTAGATGACCTGCCGCTGGCCATTGCCACCGACTTCATCAACTTCGCCGAATGGGCCCGCAGCATCGGCCCCCGCGGCTTGGAAGAACACTACGTCGAGACCTTTGACCAGCGCCGACGCTGCGCGCTGTACCTGTCCTACTTTGCTGTTGGCGATACCCGCCAGCGTGGAATGGCCATTTTGTCCTTCCGCCAGCAATTAGAATCGCTCGGCTTCGAGATTTCGGATGCAGAGCTACCTGATCACCTCTGCGTCGTCCTCGAAGCCCTCGCCATGAGCGAGGGGGATACGCACGAGCGCGCCGTCGAATTAGTGGCCAGCTACCGCGAAGGAATCGAGGTGCTGCGCGCGGCCCTCGCCCGCGAGCGTTCGCCGTATGTCAGCTTGATCGTCGCGCTGTGCAAAGCCCTTCCAGAAGTCGATTCTGATACCGCGCAAAAGTACGTCGATCTCATCCGCACCGGCCCACCCGCCGAGATGGTCGGCATTGCAGACCTTCCCTTCCCCACTACCCAACCAGACCTCGTCTAGGAGCCACATCATGTTTGATAACTTCCTCTGGGGTGCCTTCCCGTGGTTAGCCATCGCGGCGTTCTTTGTGGGCATCTTCTGGCGGTGGCGTTCCGACCAATTCGGCTGGACCACCCACTCCTCCCAAATCTATGAATCCAAGCTGCTGCGTTTATCCTCGCCGCTTTTCCACTGGGGCATGGTCTTCGTGGTCATTGGCCACCTAATGGGCTTGGCATTCCCCAAATCTTGGACCCAGGCCGTTGGCATCAGCGACCACGCCTACCATCTCTTGGCCACCATCCCCGGCTCCATCGCCGCTCTGGCGGTCCTGCTGGGCTTTGCCGGTTTGCTGTACCGCAGGCTAAAGAACCGCTCCGTATTCTTGTCCACCTCCACCTCGGATAAGGTCATGTACGCGCTGCTCGGCCTCGCACTGGTATCGGGTTCTTTTGCCACCTTTACCCTGCAGCTTTTTGACCTCGCCGGCACCGGCGGGTACGACTACCGCGAAACCATTTCCCCGTGGCTGCGCCAGCTGTTGATCTTCAACATCCAGCCAGACCTCATGGCCAGTGCCCCGTGGCAATTTAAGGTCCACGTCCTCTGCGGATTCACCATCATCGCCGTGTGGCCCTTTACCCGCCTTGTCCACGCGTTCTCGGCGCCGGTCGGCTACGTTACCCGCCCGTACGTGGTCTACCGTTCCCGCGATGAGCGCACCACCCCGATGCGCTCCAATACCGCGTGGGAGCCTATCCGCTCCAACCGGAAGCAATTGGAAGGAGAAACCCCGGGCCACGGTGCCTAGGTAGTTCCTCGGTCCTTTCACCGCTGCGCGCTGTCCAATATTTGGATGGCCCGCGGCGGTTTCCTTATGTCTACGTTTACTCCGGCGCTCCCCATGCACCCACCACTCGCCTCCCACGCGCCCTTCGCGCTCACCGGCAAGGCGGTGCGCCCGTAGATACTTCCACCCAGTGAGCGCCAAGGAGAGGCTAGCAATAAAGAACCCCGCCCCTTCGCGCTCACGGGGAGAGGTGGAACTACCTATCGGCAGTGCCCTGGTGAGCGCGAAGGACGGGGTGGGGTTGGCAACGCTTTATTCGGTAACGACGAACTTGCCGTGCTGTCCCTTTTCCGCGTTGGTCATGATGTGGTTGACAAAGGAATAGGTTCCGGGCTCGTTGAAGGTCATTTCCACAAACCCGCCTTGCGCGGGAAGTAGGTCGAAGGCCTGCGAGCCGGTCTTTTCCTCGTCCTTGATGAGATAGGCGCCTTCCTTGTAGGCAGTATCGAATTGCTCGCCCACCACGTGGAAGCTAAGCGGCTGATCGGGGCCGACGTTCAGGATCCACAGGCGAACGGTATCGCCTACCTTGGCCTTGATGGGATCGACGTCGTACTGGCTGGGGTAGTAATTAAAGGCCATGAGGTCGAACTCGCCATCGGCTACGCGCTGGGCATCGGCGCCGGTCTTTTCCTCGCCGAGGAAGACATCGTTGGCGATGAAGTTGTACTCGGCATCCACGTCCTTGAGATCTGGTGGATCGATGATGACGTTGCCGGCCATGCCGTTGGCGATGTGCAGGGACATCGGGGCGGTTGAGCAGTGGTACATCCAAATACCGGCGCGATTCGCGGTGAATTCGTAGGTCAGTTCTTCCCCGGGCTGGATGGACTTCATGTTTTCATCCGGGCTGACCTCACCGGCGTGGAAGTCGATGGAATGGGCCATGCTGCCCTCGTTCTTGATGGTGATCTTGAACTTATCGCCCACCTTGCCGCGTAGCGTCGGCCCGGGCGCTTGGCCGTTAAAGAGCCATTGCATCTGCTTGACGCCGGGGACTACCTCAACGATTTCCTCGGTCATAGACCAGGTTTCTTCATGCGTGGTGGTATTGGCCGCTGGCGCGAGGGAGGCGTCATGGGCTTTAAAACCTTCGCGGGAGGCGCCAAGCTCGGCGGCGCTCGGAACATCAACGTGCGGGTTGGATGCCCCTGCCACGGCATGGTGGTGATCGTGCCCGCCGGTGCTTGGCGCGGAATCGTCCACGTTGACGTCAAAGGTCATACCTTGCAGGCGGTGACCGGCAATGGTGCAGTAGCCTTCGATGCTGGATTCGATGACACCGGCATCGAGCTGCACGGTATCGCCGGGATCGACGCGGCCGGTTTCGGCATCACCAATCTTTAGATCGTGGACTTGGTCCCCGGTATTGGTGAAGTTAACCACCAAGTGGGTACCGGGATCGATATCAACGTGGTTGGGGACGAAGGCCATACCATCGACTTCTACGTCAATGGTGTGGGTTTCACCTTCGGCAACAGAGCTTGATGGCTGGGAGTCCTTAGAGGTGGTATTGACTAGGGCGAGCGCGATTACCGCGGCCAGCGCGATACCGATAAGTAACCACGAGGCCCATTGGGAGTTGCCGGACTCCGGCGGCTTATCCTGTGGCTGTGGGGAAGAAACACTAAGCATTTAATTCTCCAGATTCTGTTGTTGGTAGACGGCGCGGCCCACGGCAAGCACGTTTAATGCTAAGCCCATCCCCATGAGGATAAGCCCAGCAGGCAGGGCGTTGACAAGGCTCAGCAGGGCGCCGAGGTTGATGAGAACGAGTCGGGCAAAACCGGCGCGGTCCGCGGTATCCCGGCCGTGGTGCACCTTGGCAGGACCGCCTCCCACCAGCGTGGGCAAGAGGTGGTGCAAGACGCCGGTGACCAGCTGCAAAATGCCGCCGCCGATGAAGGCCGGAACCAAAAACAGCGTGATGACGCGCGGGTAAGCGCCGAGCGCTGCGGCGACGGCATCGCCGGCGCACAGGGCCACCATCCACAGCAGTCCTGCGATAACGGATACCGATGCTGTGGTGAGCCGAGGGTTGCGCCCCAGCACGGTGGCCAGGACGGGTTGGATGATCATGATGGCGGCGAGCACGACGAGCAGCTGGGCGATGCCCGCCGCGCGCGTCCACCCCACCGCGCCGCAGACCATGGTCAGTATTAGCCCGGTGCAGTGGACGATGAGCCCGCGCGTACACCTGGTGCGCGCGGTGGGCGAAATCGCGGTGCTGGACAAGGTGGGAAGGAGCGTCACGATGGTGCCCACGCTGGTCAGCCACGCAAACCCCCACACCATGCCGCGCGAGTGGGCGGCCACCAGGAAGGAATAGTTGCCTACGCCATTGCCGCTTAAGATCACCAGCACCACGGAGGCAATCATGAAGATGGATGCGGCCGCATAAAACGGCACCGTCACCGCAAACGAACCAGAAAGCGATCCGCGCAAGCGCGTGTAAGTAAAGGCGAGCTGCCAGGCAAGGGCGGCGATGATGAGGAGGGAGGCGGCATCGGCAAGCAGGCCCCAGTCATATCCGGCGCGATCGATAATGAGCAGGACAAGGCCCACCTGGATGAGTACCACGCGTGCGCCCACGCCCCGGTATCCGTTATTGGCGGTGCGTGTAAGCGCCTCGGTGAAGTGGGTGGAAAATACAACGATGGCCGTGGTCAGCGCGCCGATGGTCAGCGGGTGGATGAGATCCCACCACACCACGGGCGCGCCCAGGTGACCCGCCACATTGATGCCGATGCCGATGAATACCCACGCACCGATAAGCGCGGCGGTAAGGATGTGCCAGCGGCTGCGGGCGGCCAGGGAGATGTCATTAATGTGCACGGCGGGCCTCCTTCACCGTCAAAGTAATGCCGCAGGCGAGGAAAACCAAGACGGCGGCGAGGGTCGTCAGCCCACCTACCTGGTAGGCGACGGTGTGGCGGGCGACATCGGCAAGAATGCGCAACGCCAGCCCGCCGTGCAGGACCGCCACGGGAAGGAAAAGCACCGGGTGGTAAGGCAAGCGGCGGCGGATGACGGAGGTAATGATGATGGGGGCATGGGCAAAAATCATGGACATGACAAAGCCCAAAAAGATGGCGTGCACCGAGGCATCGTAGGCAAAGCCCGAGCTTTCGCCATAGAGCAGCCAGAAATAGCCGCCGAGGGCCAACCAAAAATACCCGGCGAGCATGCACGCGGCGGAATAGCGCGGCAGCCCGCGCGAGCGCACTAGGTTCTTCGCCACGTCCACGCGCACGGTAGAAACCGCAACGCCGATAAGCCCCGCGCCCATCGCGCGATAGCCCACTGCCGGGGAGAGGATATAGACCACGCTGAGCGCCGCCAACCCCAAAACCCACAGCGTAATCCGCTTTTCCGCCTGCGTGCCGGCCATGGTGATGCGGGCAAGCTCCATGCGCTCGCCGATGATCGTCGCCACCACGTAGAGCACGCACAGCGGCATCGCAGTAGAAAAGGCCGGCTCCATGGCCCACAGCAGTGCCGCCGCTACCCCGCCGATGACGCCGGTGGCCTGCACGATGATGGCCAGGGCGGGCTGGCGCCGGTGGATGGTGGCATAGATAAACCCCAGCACGATGAAGCCGGCGGCAAAACACAACGCCGGAACCTGCCGCGGCAGGCCGGCCACGATGCCCACAAAACCGGCGACGTGGAAGATGGGTCCTGTCCAGGCCCACCGCGTGCTCACGGCGACGGCGCGCTCCAGCCCGATAGCGCCGCCGACAAAGCCAAAGACCATCAAGGGGCCATGATCGGCGGCGACGGAGGCAGCCGGCGAGAAACCCACGCCGAGCAGGGATGCCCCGGCGGCGAGCCCAACCAGCAAGGACAGCCCCGCGCAGGCAAGGAAGAAGAAGCGGTGCGCGAGCCTATTATTTATCACGGCTTTAATCGTACTAATATTGGTGGCAAGGTAAAACCTCACCCCACCTCCGAAAGGATGATCCTCACCATGGAACTTCCCATCACCGATTCTTCCCAGCAGAACTCCATCCCCACGCTCAACGCGACCGAAATCCCCCACGCCGTGCGTCACGGTGCCATCCACGGCGCTTTGGGCACCCTGAACGTGGGCCAAGCCATGATCCTCATCGCCCCACACAACCCCCTCCCCCTACTCAAGGAAGTAGAAGAGCGCGCGGAGAAATTTGAGCTGTCGTACCTCAAGGAAGAAGAAAACGACTATCACATCAAGTTCACGCGAATTTCGTAGTGTATTTCCGTGCCAATCGATAGGCTATGTGCTGATAACTTCATCTCTCATACTAAGTTGCCTACATAACACGGAACATTCACTATGAATAAGAAATTTGCCGCAGCCGCCGTGGCTGCGACCGGGCTGGCGCTCTCCGCCTGCTCTCCCGATACCTCCACTACCTCCGATGCGGAGGAGACCAGCTTGAACCTACTGGCTGCATCGTCCACCCGCGTCATCAACGATGAACTGGAAAAGCGCGCTTCCGAGTTCGACGCCCCGGTAAACCTCGAGTTCCAAAATGGCGGCTCTTCCGACTTGGTCAATAAGCTCAGCGAGGGCGCTCCTGCGGACTTGCTGCTTACCGCGTCCAAAAAGACCATGGACAAGGCAATCAATGACGGAACCGTCAAGGACCCGAAGGTGCTTGCCACCAACGTCATGGTGATGGTCGTGCCGAAGGGCAACCCGGGCAATATCCACTCCATCGAGGATCTGCAGAACGAAGACCGCTTCGTCATCTGTGACCCGCAGGTTCCCTGCGGAGATATCTCTTCCCAGATCATCGAAGAAAACAACCTGGACGTAAAGCCCGCCTCCCAGGAGCAGCAGGTCGCTGACGTTTTGGGCAAGGTCGTCTCCGGTGAGGCCAATGCCGGCTGGGTCTACTCCACCGACGCCACGGCCGCTGGCGATAATGTAGAGGTTATCGAGATTCCGGATGCTGATAAGTTTGCCAACCAAATCCTAGGCGCAATCTCCGCCGAGGCTGAGCACCCAGAAGAGGCACAAAAGGTCCTCGACCTATTGGCCGATGACTTTGATAAGGCCTGGGAAGAGTACGGCTTTAACCCAGCAGATTAATCAATGACCCCTCCCCAGCCCATCCGCCTTAGGTATCCCCTCGTTATCGGCCTTATCGGCCTCATCGCGGTCGTTGTCATCCTCGTTCCCGTAGCCTCCTTGGGGCTGCGCGTACCGTGGGACCGCCTCGGCGAATACCTCGCCAAACCGGAGATTTGGGACATGCTCAAGCTGTCTTTCACCGCGGCATTCCAATCAATGCTGCTGGCGATGGTGCTGGGGACCGGCCTTGCCCTTTGGGTCCAACAACTCGGCCGAGGCAGCGGCGTTATCCGCCTGTTCATCTATTTGCCCCTGGCCATGCCACCCGTGGTGGGCGGTTTGGCGCTGACCGCCGCCATTGGCCGCAGGGGCTATTTAGCCCCGTTTCTTGACGCCATAGACTTCCATTTTGCTTTTGCTTTTCCCGGCGTCATCGCCGCGCAGTGCTTCGTCGCCTTGCCCTTCGTCGTGGTGGCGGTCGATTCCGCCCTGCGCCAATTGGATCAAGAGATTTTGGCCTCTGCCGCCAGCGTAGGCCTTTCCCGCTGGGAGGTACTGCGCAAAATCACCATCCCCTCCATCGCCCCCGCCTTGGCCACCGGCGCCGGCCTTGCCTTTGCCCGGTCCCTCGGCGAGTTCGGTACCACGCTGACCTTTGCGGGCTCCCAGCCGGGCGTGACCCGCACGATGCCGCTCGGTATTTACCTGGAGCGCGAGGTCGATACCGATGGTGCCTATGTGCTTTCCGCCATCCTCATTGCGATGGCCATCCTCTGCCTCGCCCTCGCCGGGCTTCCCTCTCTCCTCCAGCGTTCCTACCAAGCGCAGGCCCGCGAGCTGCACAGCATGGACTACGAGAAGCTCAGCGCCCTGACGTCCCCAGAAAAGGCCCCCACCCTAAACGTCACGGCGGACGGGGAAACCACGGAATTTACCCCGCGCGCGATCACGGCCATCGTCGGTTCCAATGGCTCGGGCAAGACCACACTCATGGGGCGCATCGCCGGGCGGCTGACCGGCGCGGATATTACCGCCGACCCAGATGAGATCGTCCTGCTTACCCAGCGCCCCGGCCTGCCCCCACGGGCCACCGCCAACCAGGCCATTGCGATGGTCACCCGCGATAAGCACCGCGCCACGAAATTACTGGAGGCAGCAGGATTACGGGAGCTTAGCGATGTCCCCGTGCCCGCCCTTTCTGGCGGCCAGGCCGCCCAAGTGGCCCTCGTCCGCGCGCTTGCCGCACGGCCCACCATCCTGATTCTGGATGAGCCCTTGGCGGCCATCGACGTGGAATCCGCCAGCAAGTGGCGCCGCTTCCTGCGCGCTACCCGCCATGACCGCACCACTTTGCTGGTGACCCACAATGCGTTGGATATTGCCGGGCTTGCCGATGACATGGTGGTCATGAATTCCGGCCGCGTCACCGCCCACGGGCCTGCCGCAGACCTCCTCGATGTCCCACCCACCGGCTTTGTGGCTAATATCGCAGGCCTCAACCGCGTGGAAGGCACCGTCACAGAGGCGACTGCTACCGAGACCGTCATTACCTGCGGGAATGCCACCATCACTGGCGGGCCCGCCGATCTCCGCGCCGGCGATAAGGTAGCGGTCACCTTTAAACCCAGCGACGTGCACCTTACGGCTGAAGCCTCTACCGGGGTCAATCACTGGTCCACCAAGGTCATCGCGGTAGAAGCTGCCAGCACGGCGGATGCTCGATTAAGCCTAGATATGGACGGGCAATCCATCACTGTGCCGGTGAGTAGGCAGGTAGCTTTAGGTATTGATACTGGCGATACCGTATCCTATAGCGTGGCTAAAGATAAGATTTCTGTTAATCAAGCCCCTCAACAGCACTCAGAGATACGAAGTTAATCGCATGCCTAATTCGCTCCCCCGCCCCAGTACAGAACTTTTCCCAGAAGCACTCAAGCTTTCCCCTAAGCAGCGCGAGGTGCTCACGCAGCTCCAGCACTACCCGCGAGGAGCCCGTGCGGCGGAGGTAGCAAAAGATTTAGGCATGCACGTCAATACCGCGCGCGGGCATATCGATGAGCTCATTCATGTCGGTGCCGTCACCGCCGTTCCAGAGCACAGCACCGGTCGCGGACGCCCGTCCCTGATTTTCCAGGCGCGCGTGCCAGATAACCGCGCCATCGCAGACGAATACGTCAGCCTCATTAGCGTGCTGACCTCGATGCTCGCGGGCAAAGAAGAGCTCGATGATTTCTCTTCCCCACAGGCCCGGGAGCTGGGACGCCAATGGGCGCGCGCCACGGGCGCGGACATTCACAGCGGGGCGCTCGATACCCTTTTTGCCACCCTGCGCGATATGGGTTTTGATCCTTCGCAGGGCGCAGATCCTTCCGAAATCGAGTTGAATGCCTGCCCGTTCGTCTCCTCCGGAACCACCCCGAGCCCCTTTGTCTGCGCCATACACGCTGGCTTTTTGCAGGAAGCCAGCGGTACGGACGCGGACATCGCCTTAACGCCGATGCAGCGCCCCGAAGTGTGCCAGATCGAGATTAAGCCTGTGTAACTTCCACGCGAACCGGGCCCGCGACCTTGAGATCGAAGACGCGCAGGCCCTGCTCGCGGGCATCATCGAGAATACTCTCGTCGATGTCCTCCGTGTGCAGCACCATCACCGTTGGCCCCGCTCCGGAAAGATAGGCGGCGTACCCGCGGTTGCGCAGGCGGTTCACCCACTCCGCGGTCACGGGAAGCACGTCGGCGCGATACGGCTGGTGTAAGCGGTCGCGGGTGCCTTCCCACAGTAACTCCGGGTAGTTCTGCAATGCGGCTACCTGGACGGCGGTGCGGGAGACGTTAAAGGCGGCATCGGAATGCGTCACGTGCGAAGGCAGAACGCGACGCACCGCCTGGGTGGAGGCGTGGGAATCCGGCACCAGCGCGGTCGCCCGAATATCGGGATGCACGTTGATGGTAGCGGCCTTGTATTCCGGTAAGGATCGGCCATCGACAGGAACCGTCGTCCACGAGACCACGGCACTGCCCAGTACCGAGGCGGCGGCATTATCCGGGTGGCCCTCAAACGCCGAGGACAATTGCACGAGCTGATCTTGGGTCAGCGGGCTGCCCGCCAAGGCATTGCCCGCGGCCACGCCGGCGACCGCTGTAGACGCCGAAGAACCCAGGCCGCGCGATTGGGGAATCGTATTATGCGAAACCACGCGCAGCCCCGGCACCGTAGCTTCGGCCGCAGATAGGGCGGACCGGATGGCCTTAACCATCAGGTGCGAGCCATCGCGCGGGAGGTCTTCTGCCCCCTCACCAAAAATCTCCACCTCAAGGCCGGAGGGAATGACCTCCACCTCGGCGGTGTCATACATGCTCAGTGACATGCCCAGGGTGTCATAGCCCGGCCCCAGGTTCGCCGTGGAGGCGGGGACGGTGACTATCGCTTTGGTGCCGACTTCAACTTCGATGCTCATGGTGACTAATATATCGAACCGGTTTAGCTGCCCAGGCGGATGACCGAGTGAACGGCCTTGACCTCATCGAGCTCGCCCAAGGCGGAGACGATGTTTTCCAGGGTCGCTTCCTTGGCAGCGTGGGTGACCACGATAAGGCGCGCGGTGTCCTCGCCGTCTTCCTGGCGCACGGTGCGCAGGGATACCCCATGCTGTGCGAAAAGCGCGGAAATAGCCTCCAAGACGCCAGCGCGGTCCTGGACTTCCATATCGATGTGGAAACGGGTATCAACCTCGCCGAAGTCCGCAATCGGCAAGTTAGCGTAGGTATTCTCGCCAGGCGCGCGGCCGCCGTGGACGATATTGCGGGCGGCACCGACGACATCGCCAAGCACGGCCGAAGCAGTGGGGTTGCCGCCAGCACCATTGCCGTAGAACATGAGCGATCCGGCTGCCTCAGCCTCGACGAAGATGGCGTTATAGGACTCGCTGACGGTAGCCAGCGGGTGCTCCTTGGCCACCAAGGTCGGGTGCACGCGCGCGTTGACCACTTCGGATCCATCCTCGCGGCGCAGGCGCTCACAAATGGCCAGCAGCTTGATGGAATAGCCGGCATCATTTGCCGCGGCAATATCGTCTGCCGTGATATCGGTAATTCCCTCGCAGTGCACGTCCTCGAACTTCACGCGGGTGTGGAAACCGATGGAGGCCATGATGGCGGCCTTGGACGCCGCGTCATGCCCCTCCACGTCCGCGGTGGGATCCGCCTCGGCATAGCCCAGGCGGGTAGCTTCTGCCAGGGCCTCGTCATAGGTGGCGCCGGTGGATTCCATGGCATCCAAGATGTAGTTGGTCGTGCCGTTGACGATGCCGGAGATGCGCTCGATCTGGTCGCCTGCCAGGGAGCGACGCAGCATACCCACGACGGGGATGGCGGCGGCAACGGCGGCCTCAAAGTACAGGTCAACGCCGGAGCGTTCGGCGGCCTCGGCCAATTCATCAGCGTGCGCGGCAACGAGCGCCTTATTCGCCGTCACCACGGACTTGCCGGAATTAAGCGCGGTCAACACCAGCTCGCGCGGGAAATCGATCCCGCCGATGACCTCCACCACCAAGTCGATATCATCGCGGGAGATCAGGGCCTTGGCATCATCGGTCAACAATTCGCTGGGCACGCCCGGGCGCAGCTTATTCTTGTTCTGGATGGCGATGCCACGGATCTCTGCTGGCCCACCGATGCGATGAGCAAAGGCATCCGCATTTTCATCTAAGAGGCGGAAAACTTCCGCGCCCACGGTGCCGAATCCAAGCAGCGCGATGCCAACGGTTTCGCCTTCACCCTTGCCGGTACGCGAATGTAGCTGTAGCTCACTGTTTGAAGCATCCATAGTCCGTCTCCATGTCGATTTAGTGGTGGAAAATGTCTCCCGCTGTATGCGGCTACAGGTCACTATACAGAACGAGCTGTCTATATTGCGACATGCGGGGGATAATATTCGTTTAGCTACAGAAAACCCCCGCCGCACGGGCCTATTGCAGCCCGTGCGTTGCGGGGGTAGTACTGGCTTAATCCACTTCCAAGGACAAAAGATCCTCGATGGTTTCGCGCCGCAGCATGGGCTTGGTATTTCCCACGCGCGTGGCAACCACGGCTGGGCGCACCGCGCCGTTGTACCGGGACGACATCATGTACTGATACCCACCGGTAGCAGCGAAGGCGAGCAAGTCTCCCGGCTGAATATCATTGGGCAATTCGCCTTCCTCCAGCAGAATATCGCCGGATTCGCAGTGGAAGCCCACGATGCGCGAGGGCACCATCTCGCCATCGCTAAAGCGGTTTACCAGGCGCACATCGTATTCGGAACCATAGAGCGCGGGGCGAATGTTATCGGACATTCCCCCATCGATAGAGATATACCGGCGCACCGGCAAATCGGCCTTGCCGGTTTCCACGTCCTTGACCGTACCCACGCGGTAGACGGTCACGGCAGACCCGGCCACCAAGGAGCGCCCCGGCTCCACGAGGAGGAACGGTGCTTTAATGTCGAGTTCTTCCGCGGTCTGGTCCACGGCCCGCAGCATGTCCTGCGCCACGCGGTCAATATTCAGCGCTTCCTCATAGGGCATATATGGAATACCAAAGCCACCGCCCAAGTCCAGCTCGGCCAAGTCAATGCCCAGCTCGGTGTGGATTTGGCGGTAGAGCTCCAGCACGCGCTCGGCGGCGAGTTTAAAACCCTCGGCATTGAAAACCTGGGAGCCTACATGGCAGTGCAAGCCGCTCAAGTGGAGGTTATTCACCTCAAGGCAGCGCTTAGCGGCGGCGAAAGCCGCGCCCGTGGCCAGGGAAATACCGAATTTCTGGTCCTCGTGCGAGGTAGCAATGAATTCGTGGGTATGCGCATCCACACCCGGCTTGACGCGAATCATTACCGGCTGCACCACGCCTGCCTCGCCGGCGATGCGGTTGAGCTCTTCGAGCTCCTGCTCATTATCGATGACCACGTGGCCCACGCCCGCATCCACGCACAGGCGCAGGTATTCCTCGTCTTTATTATTCCCGTGCGCCGTAATGCGCGCTACCGGGAACTCTGCGGCGAGCGCAATCTTTAGCTCATTGAGCGCGGCAGCATCGAGGCACAGGCCTTCTTCATTGACCCACTGCACTACCTTTTTGGAAATGAATGCCTTGGAGGCATAGTGCACGTGATCGGGTCCACCGAAGGCGCGGGCCATGTCTTGGCAGCGCGAGCGGAAGTCATCTTCATCGAAGACGTACAGCGGGGTCTGGAATTCCTCTGCCAAATCCGGCAAGGGGACTTCCGCTACGGTTACTACGCCGTCTTCCTGGCGGCTCGCATTCCGCGGCCACACGTGGGCGGGAAGCTCATTGAAATCAGTCATTTACATCTTCTCCGGTGCGCTCACGCCCACCATGGTCAAGGCATTGGACAGGACGACGCGGGATGCTTCTGCCAATGCGAGGCGTGCGCTGTGAATGGGCTGCTCTTCCTCCCCTGCCTTGGGCAGAACCTGGCAGGTGTCATAGAAACGGTGGAATACGCCAGCCAACTCTTCGGCATAGCGCGCCACGCGGTGCGGCTCGCGCAGTTCCGCGGCATCTGCCACCACTGCGGGGAACTCGCCCAGGGTGCGGATGAGGTCGCCTTCGCGCTCATGCTCCAGCAGGGAGAGGTCTGCACCCTCGGAGCTAACCCCCAACTCCGCCGCCTTGCGCCCGATCGAGCACAGCCGCGCATGGCCGTATTGCACGTAGTAGACAGGATTATCCGAGGACTGCGACTCCCACAGGCCCAAGTCGATATCGATGGACTGATCCACCGACGAGCGCACCAGCGAAAACCGCGATGCATCAACACCGATGGCGGCAACCAAATCCTCGATGGTGATCACGGTGCCCGCGCGCTTGGACATGCGCACCGGCTTGCCATCGCGCAGCAGGTTGACCATCTGGCCAATGAGCACTTCGACGCCATCGGCGTCATAGCCCAAGGCGGCTGCCGCAGCCTTCAGGCGCGGGACATAACCGTGGTGGTCAGCGCCCAGCATGTAGATATTGAGATCGTGACCGCGGTCGAATTTATCGGCCACATAGGCGATATCACCGGCGATATAGGCCGCATTACCGTCCGATTTCACCACGACGCGATCCTTAGAATCGCCATAATCGGTGGACTTTAGCCACCACGCATTGTCCGCCTCATAGAGGTGGCCTTCAGACTTCAGGGTCTCAAGCGCCTTGTCTACCGCCCCAGATTCAAAAAGCGAATTTTCGTGGAAGTAGACATCAAAATCCACGCCGAATTCATGCAGGGACTGCTTAATCTGCGCAAACATCATCTCCACGCCATCGGCGCGGAAGGCCTCTTGTACCTGCGCAGCATCGCCCTCGAGCGCGCTTGGATTCTTTTCCACAACCGCGTTTGCGATGTCGTGGATATAATCTCCGCCGTAGCCGTCCTCCGGCGTGGGCTCGCCCTTTGCGGCAGCAACAAGGGAGCGGGAGAAGCGGTCAATCTGGCCGCCGTGGTCGTTGAAGTAGTACTCGCGGGTGACCTCTGCACCGGAAGCCGTGAGCACCCTACCCAGCGAATCGCCGACCGCGGCCCAGCGCGTACCGCCCAAGTGAATCGGGCCGGTGGGATTGGCAGATACGAATTCCAGGTTAATCTTCTTGCCCGCAAAGGAATCATTGGAACCGTAGTCCGCGCCTGCCTGCAGAATCTGGGCAACAATCTCGCCCTGGGCAGCGGCGGCCAAGCTGATATTAATAAAGCCAGGACCGGCAATATCGGCCTCCGCGATAGCATCGTGCTGGGCCAATTTTTGTGCTAACCAGCCACCAAATTCGCGCGGATTCGCGCCGGCCTTCTTGGCCACCTGCAGTGCAAGGTTGGTGGCGTAGTCACCGTGTTCTGGGTTGCGGGGTCGCTCTACCGTGACAGATTCCGGCAATACGGACGCGTCTAGGTCATGTTCTGCCATGACCTCGGTGGCGGATTCTTTAACTAAGGTGGCCAAATCAGCTGGAGTCATGTGGCAAGAGTCTAGTTCACTGCCCCGACACGTGCGAAAAGAAGCACTGGCTAACATTTCAGAGGGCAAAATTTACTCATTTTCTAGACCTCTTAGGCAAACCTATATTGCGATATATATTACAAAATATATGCTGGTAGAACGTGATTCACACTACATTTCACGTGATGAATGTGTAGGGTTAGTTACACCTCCATGACTTAAAACTAATAAGGAGCACCGTATGCGCATTGCGCTTTTTTCTACTTGCATTGGTGACACCCTTTTCCCGGACGTCCAAAAGGCGACGGCATTGGTTCTCTCACGGTTAGGTCACGAAGTTGTCCTTCCGGAGGAGCAAACCTGCTGCGGCCAGATGCACATCAACACCGGTTACCAAAAGGAAACGCTGGGGATGATCCGCTCTTATGCGGATGCCTTCGCAGATCCTTCCATTGACTACGTCGTGGCAGCCTCCGGTTCCTGCGTGGCAGCGGTTCGCGACCGCCACGAAAGCATTGCTGACCGCTTCGGCACGTCCGCCGATGTCGATGGCGCGCAAAAGACCGCACAAAAGACCTACGATCTCACCGAATTTTTGGTCGATATTGAAGGCGTGACCAACGTCGGCGCTTTCTTCCCACACCGCGTGACCTACCACTCCGCTTGCCACGGCCTGCGCTTCCTCAAGCTGGAAGACCGCCCCTACAAGCTTCTGCAAGAAGTCGAGGGCATCGACTTGGCACCGCTAGCCAATAGCGAAGAGTGCTGCGGCTTCGGCGGCACATTCGCCCTGAAGAATGCGGAGGTCTCCCAGGCCATGGTCTCCGATAAGACTCGCCACATTAAAGACACCAAGGCTGAGTACGTGACCGCCGGTGACTCCTCCTGCCTGATGAATATCGGCGGCGCCCTGCACCGCCAGCGCTCCGGCATTCGCGCCCTACACATGGCAGAGATTTTGGCCTCCACGAAGGAACACCCGTGGCAGCCAGACTCCGCCGCTTACTCCAAGGAGACGATGCTCTAATGACCTCTTTCCTCGACACCACCCCACCACGCGCCCCTGAAGGCTACGGCAACCTGCGTGGCAGCAAGGCCTTCGTCCCGCTCGCGCACGTCGGGCTGAATAACGCTACCCAGCGTCACAACCTGCAGCACGCGACCACCACCATCCGCCAAAAGCGCGCCAACACCGTGCAGGAAGTAGATGACTGGCAGCAGCTCCGCAACGCCGGGTCTGCCCTCAAAGAGGACGTCACCGCCCGCATGCCGGAATTGCTCGAGCAATTTGAAAAGGCAGTGTCTGACCGCGGCGGCATCGTCCACTGGGCCCGCGATGCCAAGGAAGCCAACGAGATCATTGAAGGTCTCATCCGCGAAACGGGTGAAACCGACGTGGTCAAGGTGAAATCCATGGCTACCCAAGAAATCGGCTTAAACGAGCACCTCGAAGAGGCCGGAATCCACGCCCAGGAAACCGACTTGGCAGAGCTCATCGTCCAGCTTGGTGACGATATGCCATCGCACATTCTGGTGCCCGCAATTCACCGCAACCGCGCGGAAATTCGCGATATTTTTGTCGATAAGATGCCCAATACCGATGACTCGCTGAAGGCCGAGCCCGCCGAGTTGGCCGAGGCATCCCGACAGTTCCTGCGCCAACAGTTCATGAAGGCCAAGGTCGCCATTTCCGGCGCCAACTTCGGCGTGGCAGAAACCGGCACCGTCAACGTCGTGGAATCCGAGGGCAATGGCCGCATGTGCCTGACATTGCCGGAAACACTGATTACCGTCATGGGCATCGAAAAGCTCGTGCCTACCTTCCAGGACCTGGAAGTCTTCCTGCAGCTGCTCCCCCGTTCCTCCACCGCGGAGCGCATGAACCCGTATACCTCCATGTGGTCCGGTGTGACAGAGGGCGATGGCCCGCAGAACTTCCACATCGTCTTGCTGGATAATGGGCGCACCGCAGCGTTGTCTTCGCCCGTTGGCCACCAAGCACTGAAGTGCATCCGTTGCTCGGCCTGCCTCAATGTCTGCCCCGTGTACGAGCGCGCCGGCGGACACGCCTACGGCTCCGTGTACCCGGGCCCCATCGGTATCTCCCTGACCCCGCAGCTAACTGGCATGAAGGACCACAACGATCCATCGGCTAGCTTGCCGTACGCCTGCTCGCTGTGCGGGCGCTGCGACGACGTATGCCCGGTGAAGATTCCGCTTTCTGATGTCATCTTAGAAAACCGCCACCAGAAGGTCACCCATGCTGCCTCGCCGATCGAGCCAAAGCTGTTCAAGACGGTGCAGCTGCTCTGGGACAACCCGAAGATGTGGGATAAGGTCACCCACCTCGTGGCACTTGGCCGCGTGATGGGCGGATTCAACGGCACCATCGAGTCGCTGCCGCTGTTCATGTCCGGTTGGTCCGATGGCCGCGATACCGCGATTCCGCCAAAGAAATCCTTCCGCCAATGGTTCGACTCCGAAGAAGGCAAAGAGCTGCTGTCCAATGCCCGTAAGGAGGCCTCCAAGTGAGCGCAAAGCAAGACATCCTAAACCGCATTCGCTCGGCACAGAAGCAGGCTGGGCTGCCAGATCACGTCGATGTGCCCCGCGAATACCAGCGCGAAGGCACGCTGAATGATGATGAACTGCGCGAGATGCTGGTCGATCGCCTCGAGGATTACAAGGCGGAAGTCCACGTCACGGAGGAAAGCGATCTCAAAAAGACGCTGGATTCCATCGTCAACGATCGCAACTGTAAGGACATCCGCTACGCCCCGGGCATGAATGCCGATCTTTTTGATGGCCTTCCGGCCCGCCCGGACGACGAGGAAGCGGATCCGCGCGAGCTTGACGATGCCGATGCCGTCGTCACCGAGTCCCTTGTGTCTTCCGCGCAGACCGGCACCATCGTATTGCAGTCCGATTCCCGCTGCGGCCGCCGCGCCTTGACGCTGGTACCGGACCGTCACATCTGTATCGTCCGCCGCGACGAGGTTGTCTACGGCATCACTGAGGTCATTTCCCGGATGAACCCAGATAAGCCCGCAACGTGGATTTCTGGCCCTTCCGCGACCTCCGATATCGAGCTCTCGCGCGTTGAGGGTGTGCACGGCCCGCGCGATCTCATCGTGATTATTGTGAAGTAACGAGGCTAGGGTGCCGAGTTAGGGCACCCGCCGCGTGGCAATTACTGCCACGAACCTGAAAGAAGCATAAGCTAACTCTGACGAACGTTATAGGAGTCGGAGCTTTAGCTTATGCTTTCTTTTTCTCGAAAAATTTCTACCGTAGTCTGCGCTAGCGCCCTCGCACTGGGCGTGGCAGCCCCCACCGCCGCCGCGGCGGATCCAGAAATCACCTGGGAGGATTGCCCCGCACAGGTCAATCTGGATGGCGCCGAGTGCGGCCGGATAGAGGTACCTACCTACTACGATAACCCCGAGGCCGGAACCATTAGCGTTGGTTTTGTCCGCGTACCTGCGGCACAACCAGACGCACGCCGTGGCGCGCTCTTTACCAACCCAGGTGGCCCTGGCGGTGACGCCTATTCTTGGGCTGGCAACGATGCCGTCGAATGGCCCGAAGAAATTCGCAACGAATGGGATCTGATCGGCGTCCAACCGCGCGGGCTGCCCGGTTCCACCCCGGTAGACTGCGCCGCCACCCCGAATTTCAATCCCATCGAGGCCACTACGCAGATCGGCAAGGCCACCCGCGATGCCTGCGAGCAGAATACCCCTGGCTATACCAACTCTTTGACCACCTCAAATACCGCCCAAGACTGGGAGAAGGTGCGCCAAGCGCTGGGTGAGGAGGTCATCGACATCGCCGGCATTTCCTACGGCACCTATCTTGGCTCCGCCTACGCCACCCAGTATCCGCAGCACACCGGCAAGGTGCTGCTCGATTCCGGCATGAGCCCGCAGCTGGCATGGAACGGCATCTTCACCTCGCAGCAACAAGGGTACGAAAATGCGCTGCACGATCTTTTCCAGTTCATCGCGGATAATGACACCACCTACCATTTGGGCACTACTGCACTCCAGGTCTATGAAAAGTGGTCGCAGAAAGTCGCCATGGAAGCCGGCGCCCGCCCTACGGTCTTGCCACCGGATGCGAAAATCGGTGACCTTCCCCCAGGACTCGAATTCGCCGGCCAGCCGGGCGCGGACATCATGACCGCCACGGGTGAGCTGCGCGTGCAGGCAGAATTCCTCGCCGACAAGGCGCTTAACCCACAAGCGGATCAGCGCGCCTCTGTGACCTTAGGCAAGACCCGCGAGGTCGTTCCCATGCCCGCGCACTGGGATGAGTTTGCCAAGTACTTAAACGGCAGTAAGCCTCTCGAGGTCGTCGATGATCCGGAGCTTGCCCGCGCGGTGCAACAGCAAACAATCCAGATGATGAATATGCAGAATCTCATCGTCTGCAACGAGAACACCGTCGCTGGTAACCCGTGGCTCTTCCCCACCTACCTGTGGTCCAACTTTGTCACCGGCGATATTTTCTCCCTGGTTAATTCCATGTACGGATCTGGCGCCGGGTGCGGCGGACGCGGACCCGTTACCGGCGGGGCGCCACTCGATGGGTCGCACCTTGCCACAAAGCCGCTGCAAATCCAAGGCACGGGCGATCCGCAGACCCCGTACCAGTACCACGCGGCCCTCTCCCAGCCCATGCAATCGCACGTCGTCACCGTCCACGGCCCCGGCCACGGGCACTTTGCGCTGGGTAATAAGGCCGTCGATGAGATTGGCGTGCACTATCTACGCACCGGTGAGGTAACCACCGCTGACGCACCGGGCCTGATTTAGTTCCCGAGCGGGAGATGCGCTAGAATCACATCGTTGGGAATTTTCCCAGCGATGTCTCCGTAGCTCAGCGGATTAGAGCATCGGTTTCCGGTACCGAAGGTCGCAGGTTCGATCCCTGTCGGGGACACAAATTTTTAGCCCCTTCGCTTTTGCCAGCGAGGGGGTTTCAATATACGCCCCGTTTGCGGATTAAGTAGCCACCGGAGGTTCAGGAAGCCCTTACCATCCTGAACCTCCGGGCTACCCCTCCAATTCTAAACGGAAGGATAAACCCATGACCACACGAACTCTCTACTTCATCGCCCTGGCCCTACTAGCCATATCTTTGATCATCAACGTCATCAACGGGTTCGCTATCTTCAGCACCATCCTCACCGGCGTTGCGGTGGCTACACTTGGCTGTGCCACCTACAAGAAAGTGTGGAAAAAATAAGCCCGCGAATCACGGACGCAAAAGCCGAGCGAAAATTGTGAGACGGGGCTAGGGCCAGCGCGTGGCAGGTGTCGCGGGCCCCGCTTTAATGTGAGTAAAGATCCCCATACTTAGTCTCTATCCATAGAACGTAGAAAATTCCACCGTCTTTCCAGCCAACGAATGGAAGGTTCTCTTGGTGCCGGAACACGCGGAATTTGGTTAGCTCTTGGAACTGCCTAGGTATTTGAGCTTTGATTTCGTTTTTTGGGATAAATTCCGAGCCGAGCCCGTGCCTGTGGTGATTAACGAGATCTGTCCAAGAAATTAGTGAGCGTTTGTGCCATTTATCGAGGAATTCGCGGCGCATCCTATCGGTCATTTGCCCGAATCCCCATCCGCTCTGCAGAAACCTAGTGGACAGGAGCGGGTATTCGTTTGATGCCGCTCGTATTGCGCTCAAGACGCCTGTATCTGCACCACTGTGATTCTTCGAAACCGGGCGCGTGCCACGTCTCTTACTTTTCTTTGCCATACCTAGTCGAAGTACTCTTTAAGGTCGGCATCAGAAATCTCAAGCCCCCGTTTTTCTTCAACGAAGTTTTTCTTCCAAGGTGACTCCGTATGGGTTTTATTACGTAAAGCCCACGCCGAATAGGGGCCATACTTATTCCATACGTCAATCAGGGTATCTTCTACAGGCCGATAATCATCCCAATTGAAGTCATCAGAAATAAAAGTATCGGGGTCGATCGGGCTCTTACCGTACTTTTTAAGTTCGCGGTAGATGTCTACAACGACAGGTCCGTGGGCCCATGCTTCCATCCGTTCATTGAAGAGCGGCACCCCTCCGGAGGCTCGCATGTAAAGGCCCTTTGCGTAGTAAAGAAGCTTTTGAATTTTCAGCGGTGTGAGCTCGGCTTCTTCGGTTTCTTCAGCCCAAGCTACGAGCCATTCTGCGATTTGATGAGCAGTGTATTGCTTCATTGTGCACCTCCTTCCTGCTTGTTTTAAACGCTACAGCACGTGGAGAGCACTTTCTATTCCTACTTACTCGGTGGGGCTTGACCCATGCAACCTGGCTTTCAATGGATTCCATAGCCAAACTGTTAGGTTTATGAAATACTAAGGTATCTAGAACCACGAAAGTTATGCAGTATAGGCGAGCCATGGAGGATCCCCCTTGCCCACCTTAGAAATCGACCATCTCAATAAATCCTTTGGCAGTGTCCGAGCGCTGCGGGATATGACCTTTAGCGTGCAGGAGGGCGAAATCTTCGGCTTCGTCGGTTCCAATGGTGCGGGCAAGTCCACCACCATGCGCATCGCGCTGGGAGTGCTCGCGAAAGACTCCGGCGAAGTTTATTTCGATGGCTCCCCCATTAATGACGATAACCGCCGCCGCATTGGCTATATGCCCGAAGAGCGCGGACTCTACGGCAAGGAACCGCTGCTTAGCCAGCTGACGTTCCTGGGCACCCTGCACGGCATGAGCAAGCAGGCCGCCCAGAAATCCGGCACGGAGCTACTGGAGCAGCTAGGGCTAGGTGAACGCCAGAAAGACAAGCTGGATGACTTGTCCTTGGGCAACCAGCAGCGCGTGCAGCTGGCCGCCTCCCTCATCCATGACCCCGATATGTTGATCCTGGATGAGCCCTTTTCCGGCTTGGACCCCGTTGCGGTCAATGTCATGTCTGACATGCTGCGCGAGCGCGCCGCCCGCGGGGTGCCGGTGGTCTTTTCCTCCCACCAGCTGGACTTGGTGCAGCGCCTGTGCGATCACGTGGGCATCGTCACGCAAGGCCGCATGGTGGCAGAAGGCACGGTAGACGAGCTGCGCACCCAAGGCGCCTCGCGCTATGCGGTGGAAACCCCTGCGCGCGGGTGGTACCCGGAGGGCACTCACTTGGTTGAGGAAACTGACCAGGGCGTGGTGCTCGAGGCCGATGACGGCACCGATGACCAAGCCATCTTGCGCGCTGCCATGGCCGCTGGCCCTGTTCACTCCTTCGGCCTCAAGGTCCCAGACCTTACCGAGCTTTTCCAAGACGTCGTCACCAGCACCACCACCGAGGAGGCCTAGCCCATGCAGTATTCGGCAATGAAGACCATAGGGACCGTCGCCAAGCGCGAAATGGCGGTTGCTCTTAAGACCAAATCCGTTGTCATCATGATGCTGCTGCTTATCATTGGTGCCATCGCCACCCCCATTATCATTGACTTGCTCTCCGGTGGTGACGATGAACCAGATTCCGTCGCCGTGGTGGGCATGGAGGCAGACGCATTCGCTGATTCCGGGCTGGAGGCCCAGGCCGCCGATGACCGGGATGGCGCGGTGCAGCTTATCGATGCCGGCGATGTCGACGCCGCGCTCGTGCCCGCCGGCGACGAGGGGTGGGAGCTTTTGGCCAACGGCACTGCCTCCACCACCATCTCCACCACGGTCAATCAGGTGGTCGCAGCGCAGGCGCAGGCAGAGGCCTTAAATACGCTGAATATTGATGCCCAAGAGCTTGCCGCCGCCACCCCATCAGCCGAAGTGACCGCGGTCGATCTGGAAGCCGATGAGACTTCCGAGGCCCAGATGGGCACCGTTGCCATTGTCCTTATCGCCTCCATGGTGGTGGTCTTTTCCATCATGACCTTCGCCGGGCTCATCGGCGGCCGCGTTACAGAAGAGAAATCCTCGCGCGTGGTCGAAATCATCCTGTCCACGGTGCGCCCGGTGGATTTCTTGGCCGGCAAGGTCATTGGCAATACCATCATCGGGCTGCTCGGCACCTTCCTCATCCTGGCCGGCGGCGTGGCCTCCCTGGCATTTACTGGCGCAGCGAGCGAAATCCAGCTCGATTATGGCCTAATCGCTGCCCTGCTCGTCGGGGAAATCCTCGGCCTCCTGTTCTTCGGCAGTCTCTATGCCGCAGCCGGGTCCATGGTGCAGCGCACCGAGGATCTGCAATCGACGCAGATGCCCATCCTGCTCCTTGTCTTTGCCACCATGTATATCACCATGTTTGGCTGGACGAACTTGGATGCCACCTGGATGCAGGTTATGGGCTGGGTGCCGCCGGTCTCCATGTTGGTCGCTCCCCTCCAAGTCGCGAGCGGCAATATGAGCTGGCTGGGCTTGGCGGGAAGCTATGCGGTCCTCGCTGTAGTTACCGTGCTGATTCTCATCGTTGTCGCGCGCATCTACCGCCGTGCCATTTTGAATAATGGCAAGAAGATGACCTGGCGCAAGGCGCTCAAGAAATAAAAATAAATCCGGCCTCCCACTTTCCAAGGGGAGGCCGGATTTTTCTACTGCGCAGAATTACTCAACGATGAATTCGTTGGTGATCGGCTGGGTGATATCCAGGGTGCCGTGCTCGATGTAGTACATGCCAAAGAACATGGCGCCGACCAGCACTACGGACAGCAGCATGTAGGGAATCCACTGGACAAAAACGGAAACCCAGCCCTCGGATTGCTGGCGGGCTGCCGCCTCGCGTTGTTCTTGAGCCTCGCGCTCGTTCATAATGATAAAACCTCTCGCTTCACCGAAGATTAACTAAAAGTATCTTAACAGTTTATGGTCTCCGCGGTGGCATTAGATCCCTGGATCTTCATCATTCAATAAAGCCTCGAGGAATGCCTCGCGGTCCGCGAACATTTTCTCGATGTCCTCTTCCGCGCCTACGATCCAGGCATCGGCATCCTCATCAAAGGTCACCGCGAAATCGGGGTAGGCTTCCAAGGCTTCTTCCATCGCGGCAATTTGATCGGCATCGGCACGGTCCTCAGCAAAAGCCTCTGGATCACCAATGCGCTGGCCCAGCTCACCCAAGGCCGTCAAGCCATACGATTTATGCTGCTTTTTAGGGTGCTCGAAAAGTTCTTGTCCCATCATGGCGGTGTTATTTTCCTCCATTCAATAAAGAATCCGGGACGAATCCCGAATAGCCAGGGATATTATTTACCTGTAATACCCCATGGAAAAAGCGCTTGAGTGCGGGAACGTCATCCTCGTGGAGGTGGTCGAAGACCAAGCGGCGGACGGATTCCACGTGCTCGGGGGCCGCGCGCTCGAGGTGGTGGAGCCCAGCCTCCGTGATGTGCACGTTGACCCCGCGGCCATCATCGGTGGTCTTTTCCTTGACCAAGAGCCCACGCTTTTCCATGCGTGTGACCTGGTGGGAGGCGCGCGAGCGATCCCAAGCCAGCTCCGTGCACAGGTCGCGCAGGCGCAGGTGCTGATCTGGGGCTTCCGAAAGGGATACCAAGACCGCGAATTCGGACACGGAGATCTCCCCGCCCGCCTTAAGCGTCTCGTCCATGCCCCTATCTATCTTGCGGGTCGCAGCCAATAATAGGCGCCATAGCTCCTGTTCATCATCGTTTAACCAGCGGGTTTGTTCAGACATAAGGACTAGATTACCCCCTTCAGCATGGCGATGTCGCGCTCGCTACGCCCAGGCACCCGGGAATAACGCTGCGGCATGCAGGTAAAGACCAAAACCTGGTTCTCGCGGCCTACCTGTGAGAACAGGGTGGACATTAATTGCAGGCGGTGTGCGTCGGTGGAGCCCAGCGCGTCATCGACGATGACCGGCACGGTCTCCTCCCCCGCCACCAAGCGCGCGATGGCAAAGCGGGTAAGGATAGCCAGCTGCTCGCGCGCGCCACCAGACAGGCTGGTCATGGCCACCGTTTCATTATCGCGGGTGCGTGCGGTGACGGAAAGATCATCTGCCAGTTCAAAGCTGATGTCCCCGCCGTAGATGGTGCGGGCCAGCTGGGCGAGTGCCGCCACGAAGGGCTCGGCATAGCGCTGGCGCGCGGCATCGCGGTGTTTGAGCAGCAGCTCGCGCAGGTAGCGTGCCGCCAGCGCGCGCTTTTCCACGCTTTCTAGCACTGCCTGCGCCATTTCTGCTTCCGCTTGCGCCTGCTGCTCGCGCTCTGCCGCGCCGGAGTGATAATTAATCTCGCTCGACAACTTGCCCAGTTCCACCTTGGAATCTTGCACCTGATTTTGCAGGTACTCCAGGTGCGATTGCGCGCCCTCCACCAAGCTCTGAGCGGTGGCTAGGTCCACGGCCTCCATCTCAGATAGCTGTTCCTGCATTCGGGTTACCAGCGCACCCAGCCGCTCCGCTTCTCCTTCCAAACCAGCATCGGAGGTTTTCTCCCGCGCTTCGGTCAGCTCGCGCTCGGCGCGCTCGGCCTTCTCGGTGGCGGCCGCGAGCTCGGCCTCCAAGCGCACCACGTCGTGGGCGATGCGGCTATCGTGGAAGGGAATAAGCTCGCGGTCGAGGGCATCGACAAGCTCGCGCGCCTCTTCCTCCGTTTCTTCTGCAGCAGATAAATCCATGACCGGGGCATCATCGAGCCCGGCGACCTTCTCCTTCAGCGCCGCGTGTTGGGCGCGCAGTTCGCCCAAATCATCCGGCCCCAACTCGCTCTCGAGCTTGCGCGTGGCGGCATCCAACCCGGCATTCTGCTCGCTGTGTGCCTTGTACAGAGCTTCGGCGGCGGCGATGGATGCCACGCCGGTGGCATCGAAAAGCTCCTGCAGGCGCGTCTCGGCCTGATCCACCTCGCGCTGGGTCTTATCGGAAGAGTACGCACCGGCCACAAAGCGGGCGGTGATATCGCCGATGGTGATCTCGCGGCCATCGACAAGCTCAACTGCAGGCTGCTTGCCGATGTCCACCAGCTTCCCATCCACCCCAATCTCCGCGCCCTCGGGCCCGGAAAATTCCACCTTGGCGGCGGTGGCATCGTGCAGGCGCTTGGCCAAGCCGAGATCGGCATCCGCCTTGCGGAGTTCCTCGACATCCGCGGCGGTCATCTCGCGCCCGCGTTGGGCGATCTCCGCCTGAGCCTTCCCCACGCCACGTGCCAGTTCCTCTACCTTGAGCAGGCGCTTATCCAGGCGCTGAAAGGTCTCCTTGTCCTGATGCAGCCGCGCCTGCTTGAGCGTTGTGCGCGCGGTGGCGTAGTCCTCTTTGGCGGTGGCCAGCTTCTTTTCCACCGCCTCTTTCTTCTCGTTTTCCTCCGCGGCCTTCTCGCGGGCGGTCGCAAGCTTATCCGCAGCGCTCGACTTTGCGGTGCCTGAGGTGTCGAGTGCCTCGGCCATCTCCTGGCGCTTAGATTGCGCGTCCTTAGCGCGTTGGAAATCCTCCTTGGCGCGGGTGAGCTCGGCCTTGTGCGCATCCACCTGGTGCTGGGCCTTTACGGCCTCGTCCGCGGCGGCCTGCTTCTGCGCGAGATCCTGGCGGGCCGCAGGAAGCTGCGCCTCGGCCTCTTCTTGCTGGCGTTCCAGGTGCTCGTAGCGCTCCACCACGGAATCGAGCCCGCGCACCGCAGCGGTTGCTTCCTCCAGCTCCTGCTTGGCACGCTCCAGAGTGTCCTGGGCCGTCTTGTATTCGCCGGCCGCCTTGCCCGTCTTTTCGGTGTAGTAGCGCTTATATTCCTTATCCACCTTGCCCAAAAGCTGAGAATCATCGCCAGATACCTCGTCCTCTGCCAGGCCGGACTGCTGCTCGAGGGCCTGCGTCAGCGACGGAATGCCCACCGCGGAGATGGCGTCATTGGAGTCATCCTGGCGCATAAAGAGGACATCGAGAAGCTGGCGATCCATGTTCTGGCTTAAGATCTGTTCCAGCTCGTCATCGGCCTGGCGCCCGGTATATTGCGCGTGGCGCGGGGCAGAGATGGCCAGCTCGCAGTACTTCTTCTGCAGCCATCGCTTGGCAATGCGAAAGCGGTACTGCCCTACCGAAATATCCGCGATGACCTCCGGTGAGACGTCCTTGCCCACCGGCTGCAGATCCCGGATACCGCTGGGGCGCGCCGTGTGCTTTTCCGTCAGCACCACATCGAGGGCCTCCACGATGGTGGATTTACCGGCCTCGTTCTCGCCGTGGATAACCACCACCCCGGTTTCTGGCAGATCATCTAAAACCAGGTGCTCGATGCCGCGGACGTTTTTAATCTCTAAGCTGTGGATGCGCATGTGGTTTATCCCTCCAGGCGAAATAGCATATTGGCGGCGTCGCGGGCCACCGGATCCTCGCGGTTTTCCAGCAGCTCTTGCAGGGCGTCGGCGGCATAGCCGGAAATGTCCAGGTTGGCTAGTTCGTCTTCGCTAGGCTCCAAGAACAGGTCCATGGTTCGCTCGCGCGGGCGCAGCGAGGCAAAGACCGCCTCCAACTCATCCAGCCCGCGCTGCAGCCGGGCGTGCGCCGCGATGCCGAGGGTGCCCTGCAGGCTGTATTTAATCGCCGTGCGCACCTTATCCGGGTACTCCTCGAGGCTGCGCAGGAAGCGCTCGACATCCTCGATGGAATTGACGGAGGCATCGAGGGCCTCAAACGTCCAGCGCCCGATGCTGCGCTTATCGATGTCTATGTCCTCCCCCTCAATCCTTACCACCAACGCGTTCCCGGAATCGGCCTCGCCGCCACCGGTGGAGCATTCCTTAAAGTCCGTGGTCTCCGGGCTACCGGAGAACCAGACGCGGCCGGTCTTTCCCAGGCTGGCCGTCGAGTGGGTATCGCCCAGCGCCAAATAATCAATCACCCCGCGCTCCAAGCACTGCTCTACGAATTCCAAGTCGATGGTATCGGCCTCTCCCCCGCTAGTACGCGAATCCACCTGGCCATGGCCCACGGCGATCCTGATTCCCTCAGTGGGTTCGAGCGGCTCCAAGGCCTGGCGCACCAAATCGTGGTTGGCGCGTTTGGACAAGTACGGTGCCCCCACCAATTCCACGCCCTTGCCCACCGCGATGGGTTCTGAATCCGCAATGACGTGCACGTTATCCGCGCTGGTGCGATAAAATACCGAGTCCGCGACCAGCGGATCGTGGTTTCCTGGCAGCACATACACCGGCACCGGCAAGCGCTTAAACATCTCGGTGGCGCGCGCCAAGATTTCCCGGGAGAGCGCATTGTGTTCAAATACATCGCCCGCCACGACGATGAACTGCGCGCCGACCTCCTCCGCGAGCTGGCCTAGGTGCATGATGGCGGACTCGCGGTCATCGTTGAAACGACCTTGCGCCTCCCCCTTCAAGAACCAGCGGGTCATTCCCAGCTGGAAGTCGGACGTGTGGATAAAGGTCGTTGCAATCATAATCAGTGCGTTAAGTGGTAGTAGAGGTCTTCAATATCGGACACGGCCCGCAAGAGGTCAATATTGGTATGCGATACGGCCCGCAGGGCCTTGCGCAAGAGGTCCGGATCGGAATCTTCCAGCGCTGGGGCAACCTTGGGGTGCGGCAGTTTAGGCATCTCGCGGCCATTCCAGAACACGTCGTTCTTTTCTTCCGCGGATAAATCGCTAGCTCCAAAGCTTTCTCGAGAGACCTGCTGCGATTGCTCCATGACGGCCTTTTCCAAGCGCGCAAAGTCCAGCCCGCGCATATTGAAAATCACGGCAGGATCCGCATCCGCGCGGGTGGCGAGCCTATCTCCCACCGCCACGATGTGCTTGCAGGCATACGCGGAATCCGGGCAGGTGCAGGATAGCCGCAGATCTTCGACCTCGCTGGCAAACAAGGTATCCAGCGCTTCCTCAGACAACAGGCCCTTGCGCGCATTCGCTACGGAATTCGGCGTGCGCGCGAATTGGCCGGCGAGTGCCGCAATATCGTCATTATCGCGGTACGGCAGCTGGATGAGTACGGAAAAAGGCTCGTTCTGGGAACCGGCCACGCGCCCATGGATGGCACCGTTGCGGATCTCCAAGCCAACGACGTGACCGCCTTCGGCGTACTGGCGCCCGCGGGTAATCCGTCCCCGGTCCGCATCATGGCTGGTAAAGGAAGAAATCCGGGCTGCGGTCTTGGACAGTAGCCGCCCGCTGCGGTCAACATGGTTGACCTCATCCGGGGTGCTCACGCGCTTGCGGGTACCAAAGTTTGCGTAGATGACATTGTCATCGCCCTTAACGGCCATCCGCTTACTCCTTTCCCCGGTAACTCATGAGCTCTGCCAGCTGGTCCGGCTCCAATTCCGTGAGCCAGCCCTCGCCTTCGCCGACGACGGAACCAGCCAGCTGCGTCTTTCCATCCAAAATGTCTTGAATGGATTCTTCCAACGTGCCAGCGGTAATCATCTTATACACCTGCACGTTACGGCGCTGACCAATGCGGAAGGCGCGGTCCGTGGCTTGGTTTTCCACCGCGGGGTTCCACCAGCGGTCCATGTGCACCACGATCGATGCCGCAGTTAGGTTGAGGCCCGTGCCGCCCGCCTTGAGCGAAAGGATCATCGCCTGTGGGCCATCCTCGGCTTGGAAGTCCTCCACCATTTGGTCGCGCTTATTCTTCGTCACCCCGCCGTGCAGGAAGGGAATCTCGTGGCCCAGCTGCCCGCTCAGGTAGGGCTGCAGGATATCCCCGAAGGCCTTGTACTGGGTAAAGATCAGCAGGCGCTCGCCGGATTCGGTAGCGGCATCGACAATCCGCATCAGCTCCTTCACCTTGCCCGAGCGGTGCTTGCCCTTGATAACCACTGGGGACTCATCCCCCAGGTAGTGCGCTGGGTGATTGCAAATCTGCTTAATGCGCGTCAGCGAGGCCAAGACGACGCCGCGCTTGCTGATGCCCGTAGCATCCTCCAAGCTCTTCTTCACCTCATTGACCAGCGCCTTATACAAAGCCGCCTGCTCTGTGGTCATGGATACGGTAAGAATCTGCTCGGACTTTTCCGGCAGATCATCGATGATATTGGGATCGGTCTTGACGCGGCGCAGGATAAGAGGCGCGGTCAGCGCGCGCAGGCGCTCGGACATCTCTTCATCATTATTGCGCTCGATGGCCTTTGCGAAGTGATTGCGGAAGAAGGACGCCGTGCCCAAGATTCCAGGGTTGCAAAAGTCCAAGATGGAGCGCATCTCTGACAACCGGTTTTCCACCGGCGTACCAGTCAGAGCCACGCGGTGCTCAGAGGGCAGCGATCGCACCGCCTTGGAGGAACGCGTGGCCGAATTCTTAATGGCCTGCGCCTCATCGAGGACCACGCGTTGCCAAGACACCTCGCCCAAGAGGTTAAAGTCCCGGCTCACGGTGCCATAGGTAGTAATGACGAGATCTGCTTTTCCTGCGGCCTCGAGGAACTTCTCCCCGCTCGGACGCCCCGCGCCGTGTTGCACCATGACCTCGAAATCCGGCACGAAGCGACGCGCCTCGCGAGCCCAGTTACCCACCACGGAAGTCGGTGCGACTACTAAGGTGGGTCCGGTTTGTTCACCGCGCTCCTTCTCCACCGCCAAAAGGGACAGTAGTTGGAGTGTTTTGCCGAGCCCCATGTCATCGGCAAGCACGGCACCGATGTTATTGCGCGACATCCAATACAGCCAGTCCACGCCAGTACGCTGATACTCGCGCAGCTCAGCATGCACGGTCTCCGGAATGTCCACGCGCTTAGGCGCAACCGTATCCATGCCGCCGAGCAACGCGGTATGCCATGTGCTGCCGGTAAATTCGATGGGCTCTTGGGCCATCGACTCAAGCGCCAGCTCCCGCAGCTCCGCCACCGTGACCTGGTGCTCACTCTTCTCATTGAACTCCGCGCGGCGACGCTCGACCTCCGCCATGAGCTGCTGCCATCCCGGCTCATTGAGTTTTTTGGCCATCTCCGCCGAGGCCGCCAGCTGCTCGAGCTCCTTCTTGGCGCGCTCGCGGGACTTATCCGCCAGCTCCTCCATATAAGAGGAGACCTTGGACACAACCTGGGTATCGGCCATCACCCACTTGCCGCGCAGCTGAATGAGGCCGGACTTGGAATTGACCAGCTCATCCATCTCGGACTCAGTAAGCTCCACATCGCCCACGGACATGCGCCAGTTATAGTCCACGAGCTGATTCATGCCGATGTGCTTCTTCGTGGCGGCCTCGGCCGGGTCCCGGGCCTCACGGGTTTCCAGCTTGGCCTTGGTATCCATCTGCGCCCACGATTTGGGCAGCATGACGGTAATGCCCCGCTTTTTCAGCTCGGGCACCTCGTGCGCAATAAACTGTGTGAGCTGTTCCGTGTCCAGGTAGACATCCCAATCGCCGTCGCCGGGCTGAGGAAATTGCGTACTCTGGCCCAGGCTCGGTGCCGCATGCACGGCCTTGCGGTGGTTTTCGCGCAGCTTCTCGATGCTCGCCCTATCCAGCTCGTCCGCCGATACCGGCCGCGGCGAATCCGTTCCAGAGCGTACCCGCACCCGAATCGGCCACGCTGCATCTTCTGGATCCTGTTCCTCCGGTTCCTCCACGATGTAGACGAGTTGGAGTTCCACCTGGTAAATGGAATTTTTCCATTCATTGAGCCCACGCAGCAGTTGCGCGCGGCCGCGGCGGATAGGGGCCGTCGTCAGCAATGCGCGGGCGAAGTCGTGCCAAGGCATGGGCCGGGGCTCATTAAGCAGTGGCTGCAATTCCCGGTTGGCAATCCAATGCGTCAGTTCATCCGCGAGGTCATCTGAAAGGGCTCTATTATTTATATGGAGAATCCCGGGGGCCGCGGCCATCATTTCTGCTAGCCAACCGCGCTCACCCAAACCTGAGGCCAGCTGCCACATGGGAAACCACTCGTTGGCCTGGTACGCCAACCGGAACGTCACCCTGCCCGCGCGGACAAACTTGCTCAGGCCACTATATGCGTGAATGAGCCAGTGCAGATCCGGGGCAATCGATGCCGGTGGATGATGGTCTAGGTATTCCAGCTGGGCTAGGGCTTCTACTGCTTCTTCTGGGGCAAACATGGCCATGGGCACCATGAGCGAGACGTCTTTGCCCTTTGGAGTCCGTAGTGATACGCGCGCCCGGTTCCGGAAGGATTTCTTAGCCAGGATGGCATCAATTGCCTGCGGAAACGTCCCTTCTGGCACGGCCGAAGGCATAACAATCTTGTGTCCTTCTACCTGCTCAATCCATAGACCAAGCCCCGAAACCGGCAGCCAAAGGCCATGCACAAGGTAAGAAGCCATAACGGCCAGCATAGCAGCCCTGTATAGTTTTGTTACAAGCTCGTTATATTCACGTCTTTACGCAGTTAGACGGTGAAAAACATCACCGGAGATCTATGCCACAGCTGAATTTTAGCTTGGGTGAACCTTAAGTCACCGTTAACGTAACAATGTCCGATAAATCACTACAAGGAGTGAAACGTGCAAGAATCAACTTGGTACGTCATTGCGATGATTGTGTACCTCCTCGTAATGGCAGCCATTGGCTACTGGAGCTACAAACAAACCGACGAATACGACGATTATGTTTTGGGCGGCCGTGGCCTGCACCCATTCGTAGCTGCTCTCTCCGCCGGCGCATCTGATATGTCCGGCTGGCTGCTCATGGGCCTGCCTGGCGCGCTCTTCCTTTCCGGTTTTTCCGAGCTGTGGATGCCTATCGGCCTCCTTATCGGTGCATGGGCAAACTGGAAGTGGATTGCGCCGCGTCTGCGCGCTTACTCGGAGGTTGCGGGCGATTCCATTACGGTCCCCTCCTTCTTCGAGAACCGTCTGCGCGATAAGTCGCGCATGCTGCGTATTATCTCCGCAGTTATCATTATCTTCTTCTTTACCTTCTACGTCTCTTCCGGCATGGTCTCCGGTGGTCGTTACTTCGAGTCCACCTTCGGTGGCGACTACATCACCGGTATGTTGATCATCGCCGCAGTGACCATTTTCTACACCTTCATCGGTGGCTTCTTGGCAGTGTCCTACACCGACGCTATGCAGGGCATGCTGATGTTCGTCGCCCTGCTGATCGTGCCAATCATGGCGCTTTTCGCTCTTGACGATGCCAGCGCGATCTTCTCCTTCGCTACCGAAAACAGCTACGCCACCGATGGCGCACTCGAGCCAAACGATAACTACTTCTCTCTCTTCGCTGGCGTTTCTGCTGGTGTTATCGTTGGTAACGCCGCTTGGGGCCTTGGCTACTTTGGTCAGCCGCACATCATCGTGCGCTTCATGGCACTGCGTAAGCCTTCCGACGCCAAGCAGGGCCGTTTCTACGGCATCACCTGGATGGGTCTTTCCGTCATCGGCGCTATCTTCGTTGCGCTTACCGGTACCGTGTACTTCACCCAGTTCGGTGAAACCATTACTGACCAAGAGAACTTCGAGACCATCTTCTTGGATATGGCTCAGGCCATGATGCACCCATTGCCTGCTGGTTTCATCTTGACCGCAGTCTTGGCAGCGATCATGTCCACCATGTCCTCCCAGATGCTCGTGGTTTCCTCTTCCCTGATTGAGGACCTCTACCTCATCATCGCAAAGCGCAAGCCTGACGAGCGCATCCTGATTAACCTGTCCCGTACCGCCGTCGTGGCCATCGCGGTCATCGCCGCAATCTTGGCCATCAACCCGTCCGATTCCATCCTTGGCCTGGTCGGCTTCGCATGGGCTGGTTTCGGTTCCGCATTCGGTCCGCTCGTCATCCTGGCTCTGTACTGGAAGCGCCTCAACGCAACCGGTGCAATCGCCGGTATGGTTACCGGTGCAGTCGTCGCCATCGGCTGGGGCATGTCCCCGCTTGGCGATTCCCTCTACGAGATGGTTCCGGGCTTCTTCTCCGCACTCCTCGTTACCGTTCTGGTCACCTTGGCTACCAAGCAGCCAGACCAGGAGGTCTTGGACGAGTTCGAGGAAGCCGAGAAGCTTGCCAAGCTCGTTGAGAAGGACGACTCCCTGGACTTCGAGGAAGCAGCAGAAAAGGTTTCCGATAACAAGTAGGAACCTTCCCGCACCTCGCGGAGTCCAATAGGGCATGAAGTCCTATTATCTGGCCGCGCTATCATGCATAACCGCTCTCGTTATCGCATGGTATGCGTGGCCTTTTCCGCGTTTTGATGTCTCCACAGTGCCGGCTCGCGCGGAATTGCCGGGCTACGACCGCGACGAGTTCGGCGGCTGGCAGCCCAACGGCGCATGCACCACGCGTGAGGCCATCATGGAGAACCAAGCCAGCGAGGACTTCGCTGACTGCCGGCCACAATCCGGCACGATTTATGACCCCTACGCGGGTGAGATGATTTCAGCGACCTCCCCCATCGAGGTCGACCACATCTTCCCGCTTTCCGCCGCCTTTGACCTGGGGGCTGCAGAATGGGACCAAGACACCAAGATCCGCTTTGCTAACGATCCCCTCAATCTGGTGGCGACCAGCCGGGAGCTCAATCAGGAAAAGTCCGATTCCCTCCCCTCTGAGTGGCTCCCGCCCGCCAACCGCTGCGATTACTCGCGGCGCCTCGCAGAAATCGCCCGGAACTACGAGTTACCGTTGCCCCGCGCAGACGTGCGTGCAATGAGAAGGCAATGTCGGTTCGATTTCTAGCAGGGAAATTGATTAGGGTGAACAAGGCAACTTTTCTTAACTGAAGGGCATCCTCCATGACTACTTTTTTCATTTTCCTGCACGTGGCGGCGGCCATTGTTCTGCTTGGCCCCGTGTGCATTTCCACGTCCATCTACCAGACGCAGCTGCAGGGCGCAGCACAGGGCGATAAGACAGCCCTCGGTGCCGCCCGTAACCTGCACAACATCACCAATACTTACGGCTACATTTCCGCGCTCGTGCCGGTCCTTGGCCTTGCTGTCTTCCTGTCTGATATCGAAACCTTCAAGAGCCAGGTCAACTTCCACATCGCCATCCTCGTGGCCATCATCGCGTGGTGCCTGCTCTTCTTCCTCATCCTTCCTAAGCAGCGCACGGCGCAGGCAGCCCTAGAGTCCGGCGATACAGCCAACCTGGGCTCCATTAAGAAGTCCTTGTCCGCTTTCGGCGGCGTCTTCAACCTCCTGTGGATCATCTGTCTTATCTTGATGTACATCTAGGAAGCCATTTACTCTTCGGGGACAGTGTCATCGCTGTCCCCTTTTTCATGGGTGGACTCTTCCCGAAGTTCTTCTTTTAGTTGCTGCGCATCTGCATGCGCATTCTCCCTCCGTTTCTGCGTCGCCTGTGCAACCGTCTGCGCCCACCTGCGGTTCTTGGGGGCCAGCGGCCCACTCGCGGAGTCATAGACCCACGTAGAGTCATCAAAGAGCCAGACGATGTCCCCGCTTATCGGGTCCTTGA
The DNA here is from genome assembly GCF_040225815.1 of Corynebacterium sp. KPL2895. Classification (NCBI taxonomy): domain Bacteria; kingdom Bacillati; phylum Actinomycetota; class Actinomycetes; order Mycobacteriales; family Corynebacteriaceae; genus Corynebacterium; species Corynebacterium sp. KPL2895. The sequence goes on along the minus strand of NZ_JBEHFY010000002.1, from coordinate 119,317 downwards.
TATAAAAGGCCCTGCCATCGGTCTTTATATTGTGATGGTGTTGGCATAAGCACGTAAGGTTTGCCGCCGAGGTCGGACCGCCATCCGCAAAGTCGTGCCGATGGTCCATCTGCGAAACCACGGCCGGCCGCGTGCAGCCTGGCCACCGGCACGTGCCATCCAAGCCCTCTACAAACGCCCGGATATCTGGCGGCGTCACATAGTTGGGGCTCTCCGCCTGACCGGCTTTCTCCATATCCCTTGTCGTTGTCGCGCGAGCCTGTAGGTCATCCGCGGTCTCCGGGGATACCCAGCCCAAGTGCTGTACAAACGCGGGCGCATCCGGCAGGTCGCAGCGATACATATTCAACACGACCTTGGCCTTCGCCTGCGCCTTTCCAGTCAGCAGCTCCACTGCGGCCTCAGCCATCGTGAGGTCCTTGTCCGTAGCGATATCCCGAATATTGCGGTCGATTATCTCCGCGGTTTCTAACCCGACGTCCAGGCAAACCGCGGCCCACTCCCCGCCTGTAGGTTCAACGCTATAGGCTTGCTTGCGGCGCGGATCCCGCGCGGCAATAGAGGGATCGAGGCGCACGATGAGCTCGCGCAGCTTTCGGCGGAGATTGCGGTGCGAGGGCAGCTTTTGATTGGGACGGGTTGGGGTCAAGTAGTTGGTCAGGGCGTCATCGATAGTGAATTTCTTCTCCGCATCAATGGCGCCGAGTTTGGCTAGGGTTTGGTCAATCGTAATGAGTCGGTCTAAATCTAAATGGAAATGCTGTTCTTGCCGAGCGCGCAGCCGCGGCAGCTCTTTTAATCGCTCGAAGGCGAAAATAATATTCCTAATTCGGGACTGACGCGCCCCAGTTAAGTTAGACAGGGATTGGCTAATAATTTCGATATCGTCATCCGGGCCAGGATGAAGCCTTTCCCAAAACTGGTATTCGGCCTTCCTAATCTCCGTAGCTGCACGGGAGGTAGAATTTTCTGGATTGGTATTGGCATAATATGGCGCATTCATGGACTTTCTTTCGAGAGATTTACTAGAACATGCTTTCGCCATACACCATACAAAACCACCCTGACACACTACCCCCGTTTATAGTAAAAGCGCAGGTCACAGGGCATGAAAAAAGGGCCTCTAAAAAGAGGCCCTTTGGAGGTTTAATTAGTCGCGGAAGCGACCACCGTGCTTGCGGCCACCGCCGCCGCCATCACGGCGAGGCGGGCGGCCGGTATCCTTCTGAATCTTGATGAGCTGGCCAGAAATCCGGGTATCCTTCAGGCGGTCCAGCACAGCCGGGTCCATGTTCTTCGGCAGATCCACGAGCGTGTGCCCCACCGCAATGGTGATGCGCCCGAAGTCCTTGGCAGACAGGCCACCTTCGTTGGCGATAGCACCGACGATGGCACCAGGGCGGACATTCTGGCGCTTGCCGACGTCCAACCGGTACGTCTCAAAGTCACCATCCGGCCGCTTGGAGCCGCCGCGGTTCTTGCCGCCACCCTTGAAGTCACGGTCGCGCTTGCGGTCATCGCGATCGCGGCGGTCCTTCTTTGGCTTGGGCAAAGGCTTGTCTTCCAATAGGAAGTTCTTGCCACCCTGATGCATGACGGCCAACGCAGCCGCGATGTCGTCCATGGCAACGTCGTTGTCTTCCGAGTACTTGCGTACCAAGTTGCGGAAGAAATCGGCCTGCTTGTTGTCCATGGACTGGGTAATGGCCTGCGCAAACTTTTCCTTGCGCTTCTCATTGACCTCATCGACGGACGGCAGGTCCATCTCTTCGAGGCGAGCATTGGTCACGCGTTCGATGGAGCGCAGCATGCGGCGCTCGCGCGGGGTGACGAACAAGATTGCCTCGCCAGAGCGGCCGGCACGGCCAGTACGGCCGATGCGGTGCACGTAGGACTCGGTATCGTTCGGGATATCGAAGTTCACCACGTGGGTGATGCGCTCGACGTCAAGGCCACGCGCGGCGACGTCGGTAGCGACGAGGATGTCTAGGCGGCCATCCTTGAGCTGATCGACGGTGCGCTCGCGCTGCGCCTGGGCGATGTCGCCGTTAATGGCAGCAGCGCTGTAGCCGCGATCGCGCAGGGCCTCGGCCACCTCTTCGGTCTCGTGCTTGGTACGGCAGAAGACGATGATGGCGTCATAGGTAATGACTTCGAGGATGCGGGTGAAGGCATCCATCTTTGCGCGGTGCGGAATCAGCAGGAAACGCTGCTTAATGTTGTCGTTGGTGCGGCGCTCCGACTTAACGGTTACTTCCGCCGGGTTGTGCAGGTACTGCTTGGACAGGCGGCGGATGGCATTAGGCATGGTGGCGGAGAAAAGCGCCACCTGCTTGCGGTCCGGGGTACTTTCCAGGATGCGCTCGACGTCTTCCTGGAAGCCCATGTTCAGCATTTCATCGGCCTCATCGAGGACGAGGAACTGCAGCTGGGACAGGTCAAGCGAACCCTTTTCCAGGTGGTCGATGACGCGACCCGGGGTACCCACGATGACCTGGGCGCCGCGACGCAGGCCAGACAGCTGGATGCCGTAGGCCTGACCACCGTAGATGGGAAGAACCTCGATTCCCTTCAGGGTTTCCGCGAAGGATTGGAAGGCGTCTGCAACCTGCAGGGCCAGCTCGCGGGTAGGCGCAAGGACGAGCGCCTGCGGGTGGCGCGCCTGCGGGTCAAGCTGGGACAAGACCGGCAGCGCGAAGGCTGCGGTTTTGCCGGTACCGGTCTGTGCAAGGCCCACGACGTCGCGGCCTTCCATCAGGATCGGGATGGTTTCTGCTTGGATGGGGGACGGCGTGGTGAAGCCTACTTTCGCAACGGCTTGCAGAATTTTATCTGGCAAGCCGAGGTGCTCGAACCCCTGGGAGTTGTCGTTGGCCGAATCTTTGGACTCAGCGCCGGTGCCCTCAGAAGTATTCGCAGCCCTGGTGTCCTGGTTGACACCTTGCGAGTTGTCCTGAGATTCCGACTTATTAAAATCTTCCGGCTCGTTTACGCCGCCGGTGGCGTTATCGGTAATGCTCATTGCTCGTCCAACCCTACGCGATACCGGCGGCAAACTCCATTCCTCGCTATACCCCCGCCACAAACGTGCGATAGCTCAGCGGCATACCCGGCCGGTAGGCCAAGTGCACCGCGCTAGGAGCATCGAGCACGTGCAGGTCAGCGGCAGCGCCCTCCACCAGGGTTCCCTTCGCGGGGCGGCCCTTCGGATCAAGGCCGTTGCCCACATTATGGCGGCGCAGCGCCGTGGCACCGCCGGTAGTGGCGGCATGGATGGCCTCGTCGACGGATAGGTGCTGCTGCAGGACGGCCGTGGTCACGCAGTAGTTCATCGACGAAGTATAGGAGGTACCTGGGTTGAGGTTGGAGGCGATGGCGAGGGTGGCGCCGGCATCGAGAAGCGCACGGCCAGGCGCCAGGGGCTCGCGCGTGGAAAGATCGCAGGCTGGGAGCATGGTGGCCACGGTCTCAGATGCTGCGAGCTTTTCGATGTCACTATCGCTCAGGTAGTTCACGTGATCAACCGAGGCGGCGCCGAGATCGACCGCGAGGCTGACACCCGGGCCCTCGCCAAGCTGGTTGCCGTGCACGCGCAGGCCAAGGCCCAACTTTTTACCGGCTTCTAAAACCCGGCGCGACTGCTCTTCATTGAACGCGCCGCGCTCGCAGAAGACGTCGATCCACTGGACGTATTCGGCAACGCCGTCCAGCATCGGGCCGACGACCTCATCGAGGTAGTCTTCCGCATCCGCTCCCGGCGGCACGAGGTGGGCGCCCAGGAACGTGACGTCATCGACGTGCTGGGATGCTACGCGGGCGGCTTCCACTTCAGATTCCGTGTTGAGGCCATAGCCGGTCTTGGTCTCGAAGGTGGTGGTGCCACCGCGGCGGCCGGCGGCCACGCGCTCGGCGACGAGCTTATCCAAGCGGTCCGCCCCCGCCTCCCGGGTGGTGTCCATGGTCACCGCGATGCCACCTGCCTCGTAGGAACCGCCGGACATGCGGGCCTCGAACTCGGCGGAGCGGTCACCGTCGAAGACCATGTGGGTGTGCGAATCCACCCAACCAGGAAGGACGGCGCGCCCGCCCAAGTCCACCTGGTCATCGGCGGCGGGCGCCTGAGATGCAGGGCCAATCCAGGCGATGGTGCCGTGGTCGGCGATAAGGGCGGCATCGTTAAGCGTGCCGTGCTCGCTGACCGTGCGGAGTTCAGAAATTCCGGTAAAAAGTGTGCTCATTTAATCCCTTGCCTTAAATTCCATGGGAACGCGAACGCCGCGTTCTTTGGCTACTTCCTCTGCGCGAGAGTACCCGGCATCGACGTGGCGGATAACACCCATCCCTGGGTCATTGGTCAGTACGGCGCGCAGCTTGGCGGCGGCGAGATCGGTGCCATCGGCAACCGTGACCTGGCCGGCGTGGATGGAGCGACCCATGCCCACTCCGCCGCCGTGGTGGAGGGAGACCCAGGTAGCGCCGGAGGATACAGCGGTCATGGCGTTGAGCAGCGGCCAGTCAGCGACGGCGTCGGTGCCATCGAGCATGGCTTCGGTCTCGCGGTACGGGGAGGCAACCGAGCCGGAATCGAGGTGGTCGCGGCCGATGACGATGGGGGCCTTAATCTTGCCCTCGCGCACTAGGTCATTGAAGAGCAGGCCGGCCTTGTGGCGCTCGTTGTAGCCGAGCCAGCAGATGCGGGCGGGCAGGCCCTCGAACTCGACGTATTCTTCGGCGGCGTCCAGCCAGTTATGCAGGTGCTCGTTCTCCGGGAATAGTTCCTTCAGGGCTTGGTCGGTAACCTTGATGTCTTCTGGGTCGCCGGACAGAGCTGCCCAACGGAATGGGCCCATTCCCTCGCAGAACAGCGGGCGGATATAGGCGGGAACGAAGCCTGGGAACTCGAATGCGCGCTGGTAGCCGGCGTGGCGGGCCTCATCGCGGATGGAGTTGCCGTAGTCAAAGACCTCGGCACCCTCGTCCTGGAATTCCACCATCGCCTGGACCTGTGCGGCCATGGATTCGCGAGCCTTTTTGGTAAAGGTCGTGGGATCAGCCTTGGCCTCGGACTGCCAGTCATCCACGGTGATTTCGGTGGGCAGGTAGGACAGTGGGTCGTGCGCGGAGGTCTGGTCGGTGACGATGTCTACCTTGAACCCCCCGGCGCGCTGGCGGCGCAGCACCTCTGGGAAGACCTCGGCGGCGTTGCCCACGAGGCCGACGGAGAGGGCCTTCTTGTTTTCCTTGGCATCGAGGACCAAGCGCAGGGCCTCGTCCAAGTCGGTGACCACTTCATCGAGGTAGCGCTTGTGCTGTCGGCGGCGCAGGCGGTGCTCATCCACGTCCACGATGAGCACTGCTCCCCCGTTGAGCGTCACGGCGAGCGGTTGGGCACCGCCCATGCCGCCACATCCACCGGTCAGGGTCAGGGTGCCTGCCAGGCTGTCCTCGAAGCGCTTCTTGGCCACGGCCGCGAAGGTCTCGTAGGTGCCCTGCAGGATGCCCTGGGTGGCGATGTAGATCCAGGAACCGGCCGTCATCTGGCCGTACATCATCAGGCCCTCGTCCTCGAGCTTGCGGAAGTGTTCCCAGTTAGCCCAGTCGCCCACGAGGTTGGAGTTGGCGATGAGCACGCGCGGTGCCCATTCATTGGTCTTCCAGATGCCCACCGGCTTGCCGGATTGGACGAGGAGCGTTTCATCGCTTTCTAGGTCCTTCAGCGATTCCACAATGGCATCGAAGGCCTCCCAGCTGCGGGCTGCGCGGCCGGTGCCGCCGTAGACCACGAGGTCCTCGGGGCGCTCTGCCACCTCTGGGTCGAGGTTATTCATCAGCATGCGCAGTGGCGCTTCGGTTTGCCAGGATTTTGCGTTGAGTTCGGTGCCGCGGGGTGCGCGGACTTCGCGTGGTTCAGACATGGCTTCCTTTCGCTCGTGCTTATCGACGCCGTGCCCTACCCCCAGGCCGGTTTCCCGGGGCTGTCTCCCGGGGGCTTGGCGAGCGTCACAGATATCAATTTAGTGTGATGCACAACGTATTTAGAGCTTGCACAGTCACCAACTGTCTGGCATTTCAGACTCTGCGGCTACGATGGCAGTCATGCGCCACGTATTGCCCGCCCTTGCCGCCGCCTGCCTGCTGGCAGGATGCTCCTCGCAGCCACAAGAAGTCCAAGAAGCCACAGAAGACCCAGAAAACTATGTGGCCCTCGGGGATTCCTACGCGGCGATGGGCTCGACGACGCTCCCGCTCGATCCGCCCGATTCCTGCGCACGCGCACAAGATTCCTATCCAGAACTCGCCGCTCAGGAGATCACCACGAGCTCTTTCCGCAACGTCGCCTGCCAGGGCGCGAGCACGCTGGATGTTTTATCCTCCGCGGGCGAGCACCCCGCCCAGGTGGACGCGCTTGCCCCGGATACGTCCCTTGTCTCCTTGAGCATCGGCGGCAACGATGCCAGCTTTGTGCGCCTGACCCAATGCGCAACGGACGATATATGCCAAGACGAATCGGGGGCGCAGATAGAACTGGAGCTACACGATCTGCCCCAACGCCTGGACAAGGTCTACGGGGAAATCGCCCACCGCTCGCCTGATGCGAAGGTCATTGCCACCGGCTATATCCCCCTCATCAATCCCGGCGAGACTTGCCCCTTCATAGAAAAAATCCCGGCCACAGACCGGGAGTGGTTGGCAGATACCATCCAGCGCATCAACAAAGCGGTACGCGAGGCCGCCGAACGCAACGGCGGCACCTACGTGCTGCCTGACGATGCCCCGCAACACTCCGCCTGCTCGGATGAGCCGTGGGTGGACTTTACGGGGCAGGATACCGATTCCTTCCCCATGCACCCCACCCACGCGGGCCAGGTGGCGATGGCCGAGGCAGTTAGCGCAGCTCGCTCGTAGCGGCCTCGACGGCATCGATCAGCGCGCCAGACTTCACCAGGCGTACGGTCTCCTCGATTTCCGGCGAGAGGTAGCGGTCGGTGCCGGGGCCTGGAACGGTCTCGCGCAGGGCGGCGATGACCGCGCCGGTGCCGCCAGCGGGCGTGCCCTCGCGCATGTCAATGGCGCGCGCCGCGGTGAGGATCTCCACTGCCAGCACGCGCTGGAGGCCATCGACTGCCTTGCGCAGCTTGCGGGCGGCGGACCAGCCCATGGACACGTGGTCTTCCTGCATGGCAGAGGAAGGAATGGAATCGGCCGAGGCCGGGGTGGCCAGGCGCTTTAATTCGCTGACGATGCCAGCCTGGGCGTATTGGGCGATCATGTGGCCGGAGTCGACACCGGGGTCATCGGCAAGAAAGGCGTTCAAGCCGCGGTTGCGGGCCGGATCCAGGAAGCGGTCGGTGCGGCGCTCAGAAATGGACGCCAGGTCCGCGGTGACGATGGAGAGGAAATCAAGCGCATAGGCCACCGGCGCGCCGTGGAAGTTGCCGTTAGAGACCACGCGGCCGTCCTTGGCCACCACTGGGTTATCCACGGCGGCGGCGAGCTCGCGCTCAGCTACCTGCGCGGTATGCGCCAAGGTATCGCGGAAACCGCCGGCTACCTGCGGCGCGCAACGCACGGAGTAAGCGTCCTGGACCTGGTTCTTCTTGAACTCCTCCAGCGCTGCCGCGAGGATTTCGGAGCCGTCTGCCACCTGGCGGATATTGGCGGCAGAATCGGCTTGGCCTGGGTGCGGGCGCAGCTGCTGCAGGTCATCGGCAAAGACCACGAGGGTGCCCAGCAGTCCTTCTACCGTCATGGCGGTGGCGATATCGGCGGTCTTGGCGGCCGCGCGCAGGTCAGTAATGGCCAGGCAGAGCTGGCCCAGCATGCCATCGGTGCCATTGATAAGGGCAAGGCCCTCCTTCTCCCGCAGCTCCAGCGGCTCGATGCCTGCGGCGGCAAGGGCCTCGCCGGCGTCCTTGAGCTCGCCGCCCACGCGCACCTCGCCCTCACCCAAGAGCGCTAGGGCGCAGTGGGCCAGCGGGGCCAAGTCGCCGGAGCAGCCCAGGGAACCGTATTCGCGCACCACCGGCACGATGCCAGCATTGAGCGCCTTCGCGTAGGTCTCTACCACCACGGGGCGCACGCCGGTACGTCCGGTGCACAGGGTGGATAGGCGCAGCAGCATAAGCGCGCGAATGACTTCTTCTTCCACCTCAGGGCCGGTGCCGGCCGCGTGGGAGCGCACCAGGGATAGCTGCAGCTGCGCGCGCATTTTTTCTGGAATGTGGCGGCGGGCAAGCGCGCCGAAACCGGTGGAGATGCCATAGACCGGCGTGGGGTCTTGGGCCAGTTCTTCGACCCGGTCACGCGTGGAGGCGACCTCGTCCAGGGCCTCGGCGGAGATTTCTACCGTGGCGCCGTAACGGGCAACGGCCACGACTTCCTCAATGGTCAGCGCTCCGACGCCGACGGTAACGGTGGATGGGTATGCATTAGGCATGATGACTCCTATTGTCTTTAGGGCAGCAAAATATAGCTCACGCCACAGCCTAACGCGCTAGCCCGCATGCTACCTCACTTTTCGCGCTGGCGATACATTTTCCCCGCGACTTTCTCCGCGGCCTGGCCCAGCGCCGCGATGAGTGCGTCCACCCCATCGCCCGGCGTGGACACGGGGTAGGTCACCGCAATGGCCGCCGCGGGCCGCTCCAGGTGGTCCAGGATGGGCACCGCCACCGAGGCCTGTCCCCGCGAGATTTCTTCTATCTCTTGGTCCCATCCGCGCGCAAGGGCCCGGTCCAGCTGCTTTTTAAGGAGACCAAAATTTTCCCCGCCTGCGGTATCGAAGGCGGCCTTGACCTCCCATTCCGGCAGGTGTGCCAGCATCACCCTGCCCGAGGCCGTCTTATGCGCCTGCAGGCGCACTCCCACCTCCGTAACCAACGAGGCAGCGCCCGGCGCGCGGACTTCCTGCAGGTATAAAATCTCCGAGCCCGCCATGCGCGAAAGATGACCGGATCCGCCTACCAGCCGCGCGCATTCTTCTAGGTCGCGCGTAGCCATGCGCACCAGCGGCTGCTGGGTTACATACGCAGAGGCCATCGAGTACGCGGCCAGCCCCAGGCCGTAGGTCTTGTGCTCCGGCAGGTGGGCAACGAACCCGGCATCGACCATTTCCGCGAGCAGGTGGTACGTGGTCGAGCGCGGCAGGCCGAGCTCGCCTTGGATGCGGGCGGCGGAAATCGGGACATCGATAGTCGATAGCAGCTTGAGGATGTCCAGGGCATGGCGCGCGGCGGGGACTCGGTTAGCACTCACAGCGCCCAATTATATTCCGCTACTGCCAGACAAATTCACCGCACGCTTCTAGTATCGGCACTATGAATACCGAATCAGCCCCACTTTTTACTCCCGCCCCCGAGTGGTCCGGCCGCTCCGATGGCCCCGGCCCCGAGCACGCGCGCTGGCATAGCGTTATCAACCAGGCCGAATCCGCGCCCGTGACCCTGCTGGGCTTTGCCTCTGATGAGGGCGTGCTGCGCAACGGCGGCCGCCAAGGTGCCGCCGCCGGCCCCGCCGCCCTGCGCACAGCCCTTGGCTCCCTGGCGGTCCACCACGGCCATGCGCTTGCCGATGCCGGAACCATCACCACCCAAGCCGACGATCTCGACGGCGCCCATGAGGCGCTATCTGACAAGGTCGAAGAACTCGTCCGCAGCACTACCCTGCCCATCATCTTGGGCGGCGGGCACGAAACCGCCTTCGGCTCCCACCGCGGCCTGTTCCGCGCGCGCGGTGCGACCCCCATCATCAACTTGGACGCCCACTTCGATCTTCGCCACGCAGACCACGCCACCTCGGGCACGCCCTTTACCCAGATTTCCCAGCTCACCGATGACTTTGACTACACCGTCTTCGGCATCTCCCGCCCCAATAACACCGCGGTGCTCTTCAACGATGCCGAAAAGCTCGGCGTCAACTACACCCTGGATGAGGAGCTGCTAAACCTCACCCCGGCCGAATGCGGCGCGCTCGCCACCCAGGCCACCACCGCCGCGGACAAGGTCCACCTCTCCATCGACCTGGATGTCCTTCCCGCCTCCACCGCACCGGGCGTATCCGCCCCGGCCAGCCTCGGCGTTGCCTACGAGCGCATCCGCGCCCTGGCGGTCGCCATCGCCGCGACGGGCAAGCTCGCGCTTGTCGATGTCGTCGAGCTCAACCCCACCTTCGACATAGACAACCGCACCGCCAAGGCGGCGGCGCGGCTTATCGATGACATCGTTAATGCTCACCTCACTGCGGTAAGCGGGCAATAAAACTCAAAACAGCAGGTGCGCAATCGGGGTCGCAATCACGATGGTGAGCGCGACGCGCTCAAACCAGATGATGACCAGGTGGGATAGCTTCACCGGAATCTTGGTGGCCAGAATGCACGGCACCAAGGCGGAGAAGAAGATGATGGCAGAGACCGCCACGACCCCGATGACGAATTTCAGCACCATGGAGTCACTGCCTGCCACCGCTGTGGCGGGTAGAAACATCTCCGCAATGCCCATCGCCGCGGCTTTGCCGCCAAGCGCCGACTCCGGCAGCTGCACTATCCAGGCAAAGGGATAAAACAGGTACCCAATCCATTCAAAAATCGGGGTAAACCGCGCAAGCAGCAAGCCAATAAGGCCAACCGACATAATGGACGGAACGATCGCCGCGGCCATACGCACGCCATCGCGCAGATTATCCCAAATGGCCTGCGGCAGCGACGGCGCACGCTGCAGAGCCAGCATCGCCTCGCGCCACGCATTCTTAAAGCGCGATCCTTCCACCGGCTTTTCCGGGTCTGGCTCTGCATCCTCGCAGTATTCATCCGGAATCGTCCGCAGCGGCGGGAGGCGCACGGTAATGGCCGTAACCAGGAACGTCACCAGCAGCGTGACGGCGAAGTACGTGCCCCAGATATTCATCAAATCCAGCTGCTTAGCCACGATAACCATAAACGCCGCCGATACCGTGGAGAATCCCGTGGCAATAACGGCAGCCTCCCTGCCTGTATAACCACCCTTTTGATAGACGCGGTCCGTGACCAAGATGCCCAACGAATACGAACCGACAAAGGATGCCACCGCATCGATAGCGGAGCGCCCCGGCGTCTTCCACAGCGGGCGCATGATGGGCTGCATCAGCACCCCAACAAATTCCAAGAGCCCAAAGCCAATAAGAAATGCCAGGAAGGTACCGCCGATGGGCACGATAAGCCCCACCGGCGTGGCAATGGAGTTCCACAAGAAGGGAACCAAATCTTCATCACCTAGTACCCACGGCAGCGCGTCAATAACCATGAGGAAGGAAATGATGGCACCGGCGATATTGAAGACCGCAAAGACCGCCTGCAGCGCGCTTTCCTTAAACGCCCCCGTACTAAAGCTACGCACCGTTCCATACACTGCGAGCGCAAAAATAAACCACGGCACCACCGCCGGAATGCTATCGCGCACGATGGTGACCATGTGGTCCAAAGGAATGGAGTTCTTTTCCTTATACGTCACAGGAAAGAAGAACACGAACCCGCCAATGGCGCTATAAACAAAGAGTTTCCACCGTCCCCCAGGCCGCGGGACTTCCCCGTCATGGCTCTGGGTGGAGGAATTAACTGAATCAGTAGAAGTCACGATAGACAGCCCCTCAAGCTTGCATGATGATCAAGCCCGCGCGACAGCCTGACGCGAACATTGCGATTATGTTATCTAAATAACACGTTATTGTCTAGCGTTTCCTAGCTCAAGGCACAATGGAACTATGTCTAACCCCATCCGCGTCGTCGGCGCCGTCTTTCACGATGGCAACCGATTCCTCGCCTGCCGCAAGAAACCCGGAAAACCCTTGGAAGGACATTGGGAATTTCCAGGCGGAAAAATCGAACCGGGCGAATCACCCGAACAGGCTTTAGCTCGCGAAATTCGCGAGGAACTCAACCTCATCGCGCGCGTAGGCGGCAAGCTCACGACGACCATCTACGAATACGACTTTGCCACCATCGAACTAACCACCTTTTATTGCACGCTTATCAGCGGCGAACTTCGCCTCAGCGATCATGACGCAACCAGATGGGTTACCCCCGCAGAAGCAATGGAACTGACCTGGGCGCCAGCAGATATTCCAGCCGTGGAAAAGCTTTGCCCTTAGAATCTTGTAGCTATGAGCCATTCCTTGGATTCCTCGCTCCCCTTCGGCGTTTACGAAACCCCGGTGACCTCACGCATCCGTGAGCGAATGGAAGAAACGCAAAGCCGACACCCATCGGCCGGGTTTGGGGTCGGAAGCGGCACAGATGATAACGCTCGCGGGCGCTACACATCCGCCATGTCTCAACACATCGGCGATCTACTAGAACAGCGCCTCATGGGACTCAAATCCTCAACAGACCGCGTAGCACTTATCAATACAATCGCTGGGCTGCTTGGCGAGGACGAAGATATCGATGCCGAGCAACTCCTCTACGCCGTCTACAACACTTCTTTAGCCGAGCCTCCGCTGCTTCCCGATGTATCGCTAACTAAGAGCGCGCTTTTTACCAATGCCCAAGGCGAAGCCAGCTTGACCAGTGAAATTGAGCGGGAAATAAAGACGGCTGATTCCGTCGACTTGCTGTGCGCATTCATCAAAAGCTCCGGAATCAGTGTCCTTGACCAGCACCTACAGTACCTGCGCGACAACCAGATTCCGTTCCGCCTATTGACCTCTACTTACTGTGGTGCTTCCGATGCGGCGGCTCTTAAACGCCTGGTAGAAAAATATCGCGCCGATGTGAAGATTTGTTATGAGCATAAATCCACACGCCTGCATGCCAAAGCATGGCTCTTCCGACGAAATTCTGGTTTCGACACTGCCTTTATTGGAAGCTCGAATCTTTCGCGGTCTGCTCTTATCGATGGCTGGGAGTGGAATGTGCGCGGCTCTGCTACGGCGACGCCTGAGGTCATTGAAAAGTTTATAAAAACCTTTGACAGCTACTGGCACGATAGCCACTTCAAAACTTTTGATCCGGCGCGGGACATGGATCGCCTGCAGGAATCCCTGCGCATCGCCAAAGGCGCGGAGTCCCCACAAGCGTTGCGCCAATTAGAGCTTTCTGGCCTGGAAGTTACTCCCTACCCTTATCAAGAAGAAATGCTCGAGGCACTGCGGTCCGAACGTGAGGTAAAGGATCGCCACAAAAATCTACTCGTTGCAGCCACAGGCACTGGCAAGACCGTCGTCGCCGCCCTGGATTACCTTAATCTTTGCCGGCAGTGGAAGCGTCGTCCTCGCTTACTCTTCGTCGCACACCGCAAGGAAATTCTTCACCAGGCGCGCCGTACGTACCGCGAGGTACTTAAGGATGCCGACTTTGGCGAGTTGCTTGTCGATGGCACCGAGCCACGGCGCTGGGACTTCGTCTTTGCGAGCGTTCAGTCGCTTAATTCCACCCGATTGGAAAAGCTCGCGCCCGATCAATTCGATGTTGTGGTCATCGATGAATTTCACCATGCCGAAGCACCAACCTATAACGCACTTCTAAGTCATTTTGAACCAGACGAATTACTTGGACTGACCGCAACACCAGAGCGCGGTGATGGCAAAAATGTCCAACAATATTTCGACTACCGCATTGCCCATGAACTACGCCTCTGGGATGCCTTGCGCCTCCAGCTGTTGGTTCCAATGCACTATTACGGAATCGCAGACGGCACGGATCTTTCCTCACTCACGTGGAACAGAGGAAAGAAGGATTACAACACCACCGAGTTATCAGAGTTCTATATCAAGTCTGGCGAAAAGCGGACGCGATTTATTCTGAATGAACTGGACAAACGGATTTTCGATCTTTCTGAGATGAAGGCGATCGGCTTTTGTGTTTCCATCGCCCACGCAGAGCACATGGCGCAGCAATTTCAGCATTTTGGCATTCCAGCCCAAGCGGTGACCAGTAAACTGACTTCCTCTGAACGCGCGGAAGCCATTAAACAGCTAGAAACCGGCGCCATCAAGGCTCTCTTCTCCGTTGATATTTTCAATGAGGGCGTCGACATCCCTGCGGTTAATACGCTGCTCCTACTCCGGCCGACCCAAAGCCCGGTTATCTTCCTACAACAACTCGGCCGCGGTCTTCGCCTTGCTCCCGGCAAAGATTCTTGTACCGTATTCGATTTCATTGGCCAACAACATGTTGAATACGATTTTGAGCGTAAATTCAACGCGCTAACGAGAAAACGTGGCAAACGATTACTCACCGAAATAGAGCAGGGCTTTCCCACCACGCCACCAGGAACGCACATCCAATTCGATGAGTCGACGACGGAACAGGTCCTCAACAACGTCAAGAAGACGGCACGCAGCAATTTGCGGAAAGTGCGTGCGCTGGTAGCGGAAATACGAACTACCGATCTCAAAAAGTTCCTTGACGAGGCAAACCTCGAATTGGAGGATATTTACCGGCCGAATAAGTACTCGTGGACCCGTCTTCTGCGGGAGGAAAACCTCCTCGAGCCATGTGACGATGAGATGGAAAACTTCTTGCTCAACCGGATTAAAGTTTTCCTTCATGTCAATGATACGACGCGCATTGAAGCCTATCTTCGAATCCTAAAATCCGCTACCTCGCAATTCGGCGATATGACGCCCACTGATCAAGCCTTTGCACGGATGCTGGTCTTGGGGTTTTGGGCTAATTCCAATGCACCCAGCCCGTCATCTTTTGACGAGGCGCTGGGAATATTGCGGGAGCACCCACGAGTTATTTGGGAACTCGAGCAGGTTATGCTGCTACAAAATGATGCTTCGCGTATTATCCCACAGCCGAGCGACGACACCGTTTTGGAAACCCACGCCGATTACTCCTTGGCAGAATTAGTGGGTGCCCTGCAAGCAGGAGAATTAGAAAAACTAGTCAGCCTTCCGCGCGAGGGAGTGAAATACTTCCCTGATATGAACATGGACTTGTTCTTGGTGACCTTCCAAAAAGACGATCAGGTGAGCGCTACCACGAATTACCGTGATTACCCGATTTCACCGGATCTTCTCCACTGGGAGTCGCAATCTACTACAACTTTAAAATCGAAGGCCGCACGCCGTTATATTCAGCACGAGGAGCTCGGCGGGAGGATTTTTATCGCATCTCGCTTCACTAAGAAGAACTCAGTGGGCACCGCGAGCGCCTATACATTTTTAGGCGCTGTGGATTATGTTTCCCACCACGGAGAAAAGCCCATTCAGTTTCAATGGAAGCTCCAAAGAACCATGCCAAAGGCGCTGTACGCTGCCGGTCGGACCGTCGCTTAGCACGCATGGTTGAATAATTAGGCTGCACTTTACCCACCAAGAGTGATACATTTCCCTTAAGTGATTCACACCACAGCCACTTAAGGAAGTGTCATGAGGCAATCAGATAACCACACCGGCGCACCTTTCGCCGCAGGCCAACAGACACACGACTCTGAGCCACAAGCAAAGGTGAAATGGACTCTTGTTGGTCCGGGTTTGGTCGCCGCAGCCACTGGCGTCGGTGCCGCTGACCTGGTGGCAACCATGATTGCTGGCCAGCGCTACGGTTACGCACTGTTATGGGCCGTCATCGTCGGTACGATTATGAAAATCGTGCTGGTGGAAGGCGTCGGCCGCTACAGCTTGGCCACCGGAAACACCATGTTCCACGGCTGGCGGGAGCTAGGACGCTGGACCTCGTGGTATTTCGCACCCTACATCGTCATCTGGGGGTTGGTTTATGGCGCCGCCGCCATGTCCGGCACCGGCTTGGCGTTAAGCGCACTCTTCCCCGGTACTAGCTTGACTATGTGGGCCATCCTGACCGGCGTGTTGTGCTTTGTCCTTACGTGGCTGGGGCAATACCAGCTCTTTGAAAAACTGGCCGCCATCTTGGTTGGCATCATGTTTGTCACTGTGGTGGGCATCGCCGCAATTACCGCACCTAATTTGCCAGAGATTCTGCGCGGCCTTGTCCCCACCATCCCGGATGGTTCTTTTGTCTACGTGCTCTCCATCGCCGGTGGTGTCGGCGGCACCATTACGCTTGCCGCCTATGGCTACTGGCTGCGAGAAAAGAAATGGTTCACGCCCAAGTGGATGAAGGTCATGCGCATGGATAACTCGGTGGCTTATGCCGTCACCGGTATCTTCGTGCTCGCTACACTTGTCCTTGGTGCCGAGCTTTTGTACAGCGCTAATGTCGCTGTCTCCG
The DNA here is from genome assembly GCF_040225815.1 of Corynebacterium sp. KPL2895. Classification (NCBI taxonomy): domain Bacteria; kingdom Bacillati; phylum Actinomycetota; class Actinomycetes; order Mycobacteriales; family Corynebacteriaceae; genus Corynebacterium; species Corynebacterium sp. KPL2895. The sequence goes on along the minus strand of NZ_JBEHFY010000002.1, from coordinate 103,146 downwards.
ATAATGACCAGGGCTTGGTGGACATGGCGGACGTGCTGGAGGCTCGCTACGGAACCTTTATTTCTAAGTGGTTCATCGTCGGATTCTTCTCTGCCGCATTCTCTTCCTGCTTAGGCGTGTGGAACGGTGTGTCTCTCATGTTTGCGGACTACGTGGGCCACCTGAAGAACCTTCCACAGGGCCACCCCAGCACCAGCACGGGCGGTAAGTACTACCGCGCTTACCTCATCTGGTTGACCTTCCCACCGATGCTTCTCCTACTGCTGGGCAAGCCCACTGGATTAATCATTGGCTACGGCGTCTTGGGCGCATTCTTCATGCCGTTCCTGGGCCTTACGCTCTTGGTACTGCTTAATACCAAGCACACCCCGAAAGAATGGCGCAATGGTTGGTTCATCAACACCTTGATGGGCATCATTTCGGCAGCCTTTGTCTACCTGTGCGTGTCCCAGGTTGCCGGGCTCTTCTAACTTTGTTGCTCGTAATCTTCGAGGTACGCGCCAATTACCCTTAGGCTCTCGACCTCGTGGAGCGGGATGCACCGGCCCTCAGCGGTTGCCGTCAACTATTTTTCGGCATCCGCTCTACTTCCACCGTGGACTCCTCGCGGGGCTCTCGCCCGAAGAGCCAAGCGATGATGCCGAAAATGGCAATGGCACCGCAGACGGTGAAGGCTGTGGGGAAGCCATAGACATCGGCAAGCAGCCCAATGAGCATGGGGCCCACGATCTGGCCGAAGTCTCCTGACATCTGGAAGGCGGACAATACCTTGCCGCCGGAGCGCTCGTTGCCCACGATGTCTGCCACCGCGGCGGTCTGGGAAGGATTGATAAGGCCCGATGCTGCGCCCGCAAGCGCGGATACGAGCAAGAGGAACCACACGCTGGTGGCCAGTCCCATGAGCACCATGAAGATGGCAGAACCCACCAAGCCAATAAGGATCAGCGGTTTGCGGCCGTGGAGATCAGACCACCGGCCGGAGAATTGAAGAATAATCGCATTGCCTGCGGCGAAGGCCGCGAGAGCCAAGCCCGAGGCCGCGGCGCCATTGTGGAAAATAGCCGCGGCGAAAAGTGGCAGGACGGACACACGCACGCCCATATTGATCCAACCGTGGGCAAAGTTGGAGGTGAGAACCGCACGGAATGCGGTATCACCCCAGGCTTCCTGCAGGCGCATGGGAGGCAGCTCCGAGGTGGTGGTTTGGGCGTGGTTGACCCGCGGCATCTGCCACCAGACAACGAACGCAGCAAGCATCACGCCGATGCCGTAAATGAAAAATGGCCAGCGAAAACCCAAGAAGGACAGGCTGGCGCCGAGCACTGGGCCGGCGACATTGCCCAGCAGGAATGCCGTGGCATAGGTGGCGGAGCACTTACCGCGAATCGACGGTGGAGACAGGCGCACGATAAGGCCCATCGCGGAGACGGTAAACATGGTCGAGCCAAGACCTGCCAGGGCGCGCAGCACCACGATGTGCCAATACTCCTGAGCAATGGCGACCAATCCCGTGGTCACGGCAACGGTCATCAAGCCCACCAGGTAGACGCGGCGCGAACCGACGCGATCCACCAATGAACCAGACACCGGCGCGAAGATCAGCCGGGAGGCGGCGAAGATGGATACCACGAGGCCGGCGGCGGCCATCGATACATCAAAGCTGACCACGAACTGCGGCAAAAGCGGGGCGATAAGGCCATAACCTAAGGCGATAATGAACGCCGCCGTTACCATTACCCAGATTTCCCGCGGCACCTTGGGCTTTTCGTAGGGCGCCGGTTCGGCATTAGCACTCTTCATAGCACGTGCAACCTTATGCCTTTGAAGGTCTGAAAGCTATTTAGCCCACTTATTCGAACACGTGTTTGTATTCTTCGAACTCGTGTCGGCCCTGCGGTTTAGAGTAAGTGCCATGCACAACGTAGATAAGAACTTTTCGCACACAGTACCCAGTCAACCCAATGCCATGGCTACGGAAATCGCCGCCGACTTGGCCTACCACCACTATGAGACCGTCAGCTCTATTTCCGCCATCATGCACCACCCACGGTCCTTGGCTCGCCCCACCCCGACGTGGCGTCCGCCCATAAAACAGCTGCCACCCACGCCAGGTGGCGCGGACTACAGCATGAGCATTACCCGCCACCGCGTGGGAGCACGAGTGAAGGCGAGGATCCGCGGGTTCGGTGAAAGCCGCATCCCCGCCTACCTCATTACTATTCGGATCACCGATAACTTTGGGCAGTTAGTCGATCCCGCCACGGCGGAAGGATGGGTGCGCACGCTTGTCCCCGCAGAATTAGCTGGTGCCGTCCACGAGATCTCTCGCGGACCGAATGCCACCTACGTATGGCTCGTGGATAGCGCCTTTAAGCCCGTTCGTTCGCCGGAATCCCTGTTCGCGGGATTCCAGCAAGCGGCTTAGGGGCTTAGTTGTTGTCGCCCTCGTCATCAGCGTCAGCGTCGTCTTCTTCGGTGAAGGTGTCGAAGAACTCAAGGTCCTCGTCATCGTCATCATCGGCATCTTCGCAAAAAATGTCGTAGACGTCTGGTTCCTCGAAGTCATCCTCATCGAAGTTGACGAGCTGCGCCTCCCAATCAAGGGCCTGTTCCGAGACCAACCCGAGCACGTCAAAGAGGCGGTCGAAATCGGTGTAGGTGCCCAGTTCTAGGGCCTCAGCGGGGACTTCTACGATGGGGATGTCATCAGAATCGGTGTTGCCAAAGAGGGCAAGGCGCTCGTTTTCATCGAGGTCTTCGCCATCCTCATCCACCTGCCATAGCTCCGTGACGGCCTCATCCTCGAGCTCTTCCATATCTTCTTCATCGAAGTCGAAGGCCAAGAAGCGCACGATGGCAGAGGGCACGCCGTCGATGGTTTCTACTAATACGCGCAGCTCTGAATCGTTGCCTACTTCCGCCACCACGAGGTGCGGGTTGAGTTCATCCTGGTCAAACTCCAATTCCGCGATGCGCTCATCGGTACCTTCCAGGAGGTCACGCAGGACGGTAACAACCTGGTCGGTGGCGATGTGGCGGGAGACGGCTTCTACGGCGTCTTCGACGGAAAAGGCAACGGAGACCAAGACGGCCTCGAATTCTTCATCGTCTTCATCCACATCCGCCGCAGCGATGTACACGTTGGCGGCAGGCAAGAGAGGATCGATTTCAACAAACTGGATTTCCAAATCAGAGGTGATTGGAACGAACATGACGTCTTCGTTGACGCGGGACTCGATGCCCTCGGCGTCCAATGCGGAAGCGATATCTTCGAAAAAGCTCATGGTGGTGAAAATCCATCCTTCGGAAGCAGAGGTCTCCGCGGTGGGCAAGACGCCGCCCGCGGTCACTCTGGATTGTACCGCTAATCCCGCCTGTGTGGTTGGAAACCAAGGGAGCGCACGAGCTCTGGGCGCCCACTTCCCCACTCCACCATGTGGTAATCCTCCCACGCTTTGCGGCGACCGTCATTGGGGGCGTGCACGATATAGGCCTGTTCATCAAAAATCATGGTCGCGCGATCGCCGCCGTCATAGCGCGGCCACTGCGCCTTGGGGCTGCCGCCGTGGATGAACGCGGCCCAGTGATCTTGCATGGTGGAGGTCAATTCCTCCATCTCAGCGCGCGAGCCCCAGCCGGTTAGCAGGGAAGCGCGCGAGGATTGGGGATCGCCAAAGACATTGCCCAATTCCATCGAGTGCATGGCGCCTAGCCCCAGCCACTTTAAGACGGCAGAAGCGAAGTCGAAGCGGTACATCCAGGTATCGGCTACTTCAGAGTGGGCGCTGGCGATGCGGGTGGAGGGTGCCCAGAAGAGGGCATCGGCAAGCAGGTGCGCAAAGTCCTCCCGTCGGACCGCACCGCGATAGGCGGCGACGACCTCAGGGGCGTGGTGGGGATCGTAGGAGGCCAAGAGCCGGAGGGCTGCGCGCTCCCGGGCGCTTTGGCGCTGAAAGAGGAACTTGCCAAAGCTGGCTTCATCCGAATTCGTGCCAATCAGCAACGGAATTTTGTGTTGATGGCCCTGCTCAAAGGCGGTGATAGGGTGCTCGGGCAAAAGTTCGCCGTCCACCGTGGGCGCGTAGCAGGAGTTTAAGTGCAGTAGCTCGCCGGCGCGCCACATCATGGATTGGCCGGAGCGCACCACATCCGCACAGTCTTCTTGGCGCAGATCATCCACGCTCACCCGACGCGGCAGGCCCACTCGGCGGGCAAGTTCGCGGGCCCACAAGGTGGATTGGGCGCGGGAATGCACCAGCGCGATGGGTGGAGATTGGGCAATGGCGCGGTGGAAGAGCCCCTCGGCCGGCGGGCTGGTCATCAGCGCCAGCACCGCGGCACCACCCGCGGATTCGCCCATGAGAGTAACGGAGTCTGGGTCACCGCCAAAGGCAGCGATATTATCTCGCACCCAATTAAGGGCCAGAATCTGATCCGCCACGGCGGGGTTAGCGCTGCACTCGCCGCCAAGGCTGCGCAGATCGAGATATCCCAAGGCGTTGAGGCGAAAGTTGATGGAAACGTAGACCACGTCCATACGGGTGGCGAGCTCAAATCCGCGCAACATGAGCATGTGGGATGAGCCCATGATGAAGCTGCCGCCGTGCAAATACACCACGACGGGCAACTTTTCTTCCGTGCGCGGGCGCACGATGTCTAGGTACAGGCAGTCCTCGGAGCCGACGATGCGGTCAGTCCAGGAGTACGTGGGTTGTGGGGCAATTGGCCCGAATTGGCTGCAATCGCGCACCCCGTCCCAGCGCGGCGCCGGGCGCGGGGCGCGGAAGCGATTGTCGCCGGCCGTGGAGGCGCCGAAGGGAATGCCACGCCACGTGCGCACCGGCCCGGCGCTAATGGGGCGATCTACCCTAAGGTCTTCTTCGATGACCCCACGCACCCAGCCGGAAGTCGTGCGCACCGTGAGCTCATCCGCATAGGCATTCTGTGCCCGCTCGTGGGCCTGACGGGCGCGCTCGTGTGCGCGCATGGCCCGCAAGCGCGCGGCAGCGGTGGACTCTTCGGAATAAGAGTCCCCACTGTCGCGTTGACCATCCTGCGGGTAAGGCATACTCCCTACCTTAGGTAGATTGCACGCCGGCCGCGATCCGAATCGCACATGGCCGCTCCCTTCTTTCAAGGCCAGGGCTATGCTAGGTAAAAAAATCAATTAATACTACTGCCCCAACAAATTAAGGATTGGTGTGGGAGAAGGCATGTCTATATTTAAAAAGTCCGCCCCAGATGACGCAGCTACTGACACATATGACATCGATCCAGAGCACAGCGGCCGATTTACCAAGGCGCTGCTGAACTCTTTGGACCGCGCCGTATCCGTGCAATCTGGTGTTATTTCCAAATACGTCAAGAGCCTCAAGAAGCACCACCCAGAAGCCACTGACCAAGAGTTGCAGGGCTTTATTAACAAGCACTTCATCAATATCACTTCCGGCACGGGCGCGGCCGCTGGTGCCTCCGCATCCATCCCCGGCATCGGGCTATTTACGGGCGCTGCCACCATCGGTGCGGAATCCGTGGTCTTTCTTGAGGCCGCCGCGTGGTACATCCTGGCATCCGCGTACCTGCGCGGCGATGACATCTCCTCGCCTGAGCGCCGCCGTGCACTAGTACTGGTGGTATTGACAGGCTCAAAGGGTTCCGCGGTGGTCGATACCTTCGTTGGAGACCTCGGCACGGTCACGGGGGCGCGTTCCGTAGCCTCCCTCTCCCGGTTTTCCGGGCCCACGCTGTCTGGCATCAATGGCCGCTTGACCAAGGTTTTTACCAAGCAGATTACCAAGCGCATGAAGTGGGCCTGGGTGGGCAAGCTCATGCCTATGGGCATCGGCGCGGTCATTGGCACGAAGGCCAATCGCAAGCTGGCCAATCAGGTCATCGAACACGCCCGCCAACAGCTCTCCCCTCTTTCCCACACTGAGGCGGGTACCCAATGATCGTTTAGAGCGAATTCAGTACCCCTGACATAGTGAATGTGAGGGATTGGCCCGTATCATATAGGCAGACACTTTGGCGGGTGATAAATGCGCTCGTACAAAGTCCGGACTAAAGTCGAATAAACGACCATTTTAAAGCAGAGAAATGAGGCGAAAACCTGCCGTGAGCACATCGAGCATCTTCGGCCCGAATGCGTGGCTGATAGACGAGCAGTTCCAGCAGTACTCCAAGGATCCTAGCTCCGTAGACAAGGAGTGGCGCGACTATTTCGAAGCAAACGGCGCGCCCAAGGCGCAGCCGGAAGCTGAGTCTCCTTCTAAAGCATCTAAACCACAGTCAAAGAAGACAAAGGCAGAGTCCACGTCCTCGGCTAAGAAAACCGAAGGCACTACCACCGCCCGCAAGCAAGAGGCCCGCGATACCAACGTGAAAGAGTCTGTCTCTAAGGCCCAAGAAAAGTCCGCGAAGGCAAAGCATTCTGCAGGCAAGAATGCGCAGTCTCCGCTGGAAAACCTAGAAGATTACAAGGGCGGCGACGAGCGCCAGCTCAAGGGCATGTTCAAGGCGATTGCTAAGAACATGGAAGAATCCCTCGAGATTCCTACCGCTACCACCGTGCGCGATATGCCGGTCAAGCTCATGTGGGAAAACCGCTCCATGATCAATGACCACCTGAAGCGCACCCGCGGTGGCAAGATCTCCTTTACCCACATTATTGGCTACGCCATGGTCAAGGCCGTGCAGCTGCACCCTGGCATGAACGTGCGCTACGAGGAAAAGGACGGCAAGCCCTTCGTCGTCCAGCCTGAGCACATCAACCTGGGCCTGGCCATCGACCTCCCGCAGAAGGATGGCTCCCGCGCCCTCGTGGTCGCCGCCATCAAGGAGTGCGAGACCAAGTCTTTCGCCGAGTTCATTGAGGCTTACGAGGACATCGTTACCCGTTCCCGTAAGAACAAGCTCACCATGGATGACTTCTCTGGGGTCACCATTAACCTGACCAACCCAGGCGGCATCGGCACCCGCCACTCCATTGCTCGCCTGACCAAGGGGGCAGGCTCCATTATCGGCGTTGGTTCCATGGATTACCCGGCAGAATTCGCCGGCGCTTCCGCTGACCGCTTGGCTGACTTGGGCGTCGGCCGCCTGGTCACCTTGACCTCCACCTATGACCACCGCGTTATCCAGGGTGCAGAGTCCGGCGAGTTCCTGCGCACCATCGGCAAGCTCATTGTTGATGACGCCTTCTGGGACGAGCTCTTCGAGTCCATGGGCGTTCCTTATGAGCCCTTCCGCTGGGCACAGGACATCCCCAACTCTGGCGTGGACAAGAACACCCGCGTCATGCAGCTCATCGAGTCCTACCGCTCCCGCGGGCACTTGCTTGCCGATGTCAACCCGCTCGGCTGGTCCCAGCCCGGCCTGCCTAGCCCGGATCACCGCGACCTCGACATCGCTACGCACGGCCTGACCATCTGGGACTTGGACCGCGTCTTCAACGTCGGCGGCTTCGGCGGCAAGGAACAGATGACCTTGCGCGAGGTGCTTTCCCGCCTGCGCGCTGCTTATACCCTGAAGGTCGGCTCCGAATACACCCACATCCTGGACCGCGACGAGCGCAGCTGGATGCAGGACCGCCTCGAGGCCGGCATGCCAAAGCCGACCAATGCCGAGCAGAAGTACATCCTGCAGAAGGTCAACGCCGCCGAGGCATTCGAGAACTTCCTGCAGACCAAGTACGTGGGCCAGAAGCGCTTCTCCCTCGAGGGCTCTGAAACCCTTATCCCGCTTTTGGATTCCATCATCGATACCGCTGCGGGCCAGGGCCTCGACGAGGTTGTCATGGGCATGCCGCACCGCGGCCGTCTGAATGTGCTGTTCAATATCGTGGGCAAGCCGCTGGCAGATATCTTCGGCGAGTTCGACGGCAACTACAAGGGCGGCCAGCTCGGCGGCTCTGGTGACGTGAAGTACCACTTGGGCTCCGAGGGCGAGCACCTGCAGATGTTCGGCGATGGTGAAATCAAGGTCACCCTTGCAGCCAACCCGTCCCACCTCGAGGCTGTGGACCCAGTCATGGAGGGCATCGCCCGCGCCAAGCAAGACATCTTGGACAAGGGCAAGGACGGCTACTCCGTCGTTCCCGTCATGCTCCACGGCGATGCATCCTTCACCGGCCTCGGCGTCGTACAGGAGACCATCAACCTGTCCCAGCTGCGCGGCTTTACCAACGGCGGTACCATCCACATCGTGGTCAACAACCAGGTGGGCTTTACCACCACCCCGGATTCCGGCCGTTCCACCCACTACGTCACCGACTTGGCCAAGGGCTTTGACTGCCCGGTCTTCCACGTCAACGGTGATGACCCAGAGGCCGTTGTCTGGGTTGGCCAGATGGCCGCAGAATACCGCCGCCAGTTTGGCAAGGACGTCTTCATTGACCTCGTGGTCTACCGTCTGCGCGGCCACAACGAGGCCGATGACCCATCCATGACCCAGCCGCAGCTGTACTCGGTCATTGAGAACCACGAGCCTGTGCGCGAGCACTACACCAACGAGCTCATCGGCCGTGGCGACCTGTCTGCCGAGGACGCCGAGGCAGCGGCACGCGACTTCCACGACCAGATGGAGTCAGTATTCACCGAGCACAAGGAAGCCGAAAAGGCCGGCCCCAAGGAACAGACCGGTATTACCTCCTCGCAGGATCTCACCCGCGGCCTGGATACCTCCATCACCGCTGAAGAGATGGTCGAGCTTGGCGATGCCTACGGCAACCCACCCGAGGACTTCGAGTACCACAAGCGCGTGGCCAAGGTGGCCAAGGACCGTGCGAAGTCTGTTCGCGAAGGCGGCATCGACTGGGGCTGGGGCGAGCTGCTCGCCTTCGGTTCCTTGGCTAACCAGGGCAAGGTCGTGCGCCTGGCCGGTGAGGATTCCCGCCGCGGTACCTTCACCCAGCGCCACGCCGTGACCTTCGATCACCGCAATAGCAACGAGTACAACCCGCTCAACTCCCTGGCTGTGTCCAAGGACAACGGCGGTAAGTTCATGGTCTACAACTCCGCGCTTACCGAGTTCGCCGGCATGGGCTTCGAATACGGCTACACCGTGGGTAACCCCGACGCCCTCGTGGCGTGGGAGGCTCAGTTCGGTGACTTCGCCAACGGTGCCCAGACCATCATCGATGAGTACCTCTCTTCCGGTGAGGCCAAGTGGGGCCAGCTATCAAGCCTGGTTCTCCTCCTGCCGCACGGCTACGAAGGCCAGGGCCCGGACCACTCCTCCGCCCGCATCGAGCGCTATCTGCAGCTGTGTGCGGAAGGTTCCATGACCGTGGCTCAGCCGTCCACCCCGGCTAACCACTTCCACTTGCTGCGCCGCCAGGCTTTGGGTGAAATGAAGCGCCCGCTGGTCGTCTTCACCCCGAAGTCCATGCTGCGCAACAAGGCCGCTACCTCCTCCGTTGAGGAGTTCACCGAGGTCAAGAAGTTCCGCTCTGTTATCAATGACCCCCACTTCGTGGACGTCAATAACAAGAAGGTCGGCGATACGGACAAGGTTAAGACCATCATGCTGGTCTCCGGCAAGCTCTACTGGGACTTGGAGAAGAAGCGCGAGGCTGACGGCCGCGATGACATCGCCATCGTCCGCGTGGAAATGCTCCACCCGATTCCGTTCAACCGCCTGAGCGAGGCATTCGAGATGTACCCGAACGCCACCCAGGTCCGGTTCGTACAGGACGAGCCCGCCAACCAAGGCCCATGGCCGTTCTACAACGAGCACCTGCGCAACCTCATTCCGGATATGCCGGAAATGGTCCGCGTTTCCCGCCGCGCCCAGTCCTCTACGGCTACGGGTAACGCCAAGGTGCACCAGATTGAGCAGAAGAACTTGCTTGAAGAGGCCTTCGACGTTTAATCGCTTTTAATCGCCGAAGCCGCACCTAGCGCAGTACAGCGCTGAATGCCCCAGTGAGGTTATTTCCTCACTGGGGCATTTTCATGCTTAATGCTATTTCATGGACGCTGTTGCCTTCGCCTCGCTAGGTTCGCTTCCAGCCAGCCGCCTACCCGCCCTTCGCGCTCACCGGCGAGGTGGAGGGGCATCGGCAAGCACCGCCCGTGAGCGTCAAGGGGCGCGGTGCAGCTATCGCAGAAATGGTGCGACGATTAGATTCACCAGTTCGCCTACCCCACCCTTCGCGATCACGAAGAGGCCGAACGCACGCTAAAGCGCGCCTGCCGGTGAGCGCGAAGGGCGGGTGGTGGGTAGAACGAACCGCACCGATACCTTAGGAACTGCTCAGATCCGAGCCGCCGGAGGAGCCGGAATCGCTTTCTTCATTGACAATGTCCATTCCGGAAGCTTCCATCCATTCGTGGACGACCTTCTTCAGCTCTTCGCCATCCTCTATCGCCTCCACCATGTCAGAGATATCTTTTTGTGTGATGAATTTGGTGACCGCGGCGACGGATTTTTCCTCTTCGCGGTCAAAGAGGCTATCGCTATAGATGACCACGAAGTTTTCTGGCAGCTCTGGTTGCGCATCCTCACAACCGTGAGCGCCGGAGGGCTCGACGGTGGCAAGTTGAGTGGGCAAGGTAGACATGAGTGCAATGTGGGTGCGGGCTAGGAAGTCCTCCCCGCCCGGCTCACTGTCTTCTTCTGCCTTTTTATATTCCGCCGAGATATCGCGCGCCTCACCGGGATTAAAGTGGCTTAAAAAGCTGCCAGTGCACCCAACGTAAAAATTGCCTTCCGGGTTTAGGGAACTGCCCTTGCCTCCATGTGTTTTGAAGGTTTCTTCTTTCTTCAGCTCGGCTATGCGTCCTTCCTCCAAGAGCGACTGCCGGAATACCTCGCCTAAGATGAGCTGATCTGTTTCTGCAGGGTCAACGACGATCTGCACCTGTTCCGGTTCGGATTGTGCCGCAGCGGGGCTGGTCTCGACCTTGTCGGAGCAGCCAGCAAGCAGCGCAGCGCCTACCACCGCGGTAACAGTAGCGCGGGCATATCGACGGGCGGGGCTGCGCTTCACTGAGGGTGCTCCTTCTAATTTTTCTAGTTCACCGATACAAACGGATGGATTTAAACGTCCCACAGAGTCTACCGTGCAGGCGTGTTTACCTGAGGTAGCGCCGTGACTAAGATGGCAAGAGTTATGTCTAGCTCTATTACCGAATCAGCCGTACGCGAGGCTCTTTCCCACGTACAGGATCCAGAAATCGGCCGCCCCATCACCGAACTCAATATGGTGAAATCGGTCGATATCGAAGGAAACGACGTCACCGTTGGCATTTATCTGACCATCGCGGGCTGCCCCATGAAGTCCACCATCGAGACCAATACCCGTGCCGCGGTCGAGGATATCGACGGCGTTGGCAAGGTCACCGTGACCATGGACGCGATGAGCGATGAGCAACGCCGCGAGCTGAAGCAAAAGCTACGCGGCGGCAAGGCCGAACCCGAGATTCCCTTTGCGAAGCCCGATTCGACGACCCGCGTATTTGCGGTGGCGTCGGGTAAGGGTGGCGTCGGCAAGTCCTCGATGACCGTCAACCTTGCCGCAGCGCTGGTGGATAAGGGCCTGAAGGTCGGCATTGTCGATGCCGATATTTACGGCCACTCCGTGCCCAGCCTGCTCGGCTCAACCGACGGCCCCACCGTGCTTGATGATGAAATGCTGCTGCCCCCCATCTCCCACGGCATTAAGCACATCTCGATTGGGCAGTTCGTGGAGGGTAACGCGCCCGTCGTCTGGCGCGGGCCCATGCTCCACCGCGCGCTGCAGCAGTTCTTGGCGGACGTATTCTGGGGCGACCTCGATGTCCTCCTCCTCGACCTGCCTCCGGGTACCGGCGATGTAGCGCTGTCCGTTGCGCAGCTCATCCCGAATGCGGAGCTGCTCATCGTCACCACGCCGCAGGCCGCTGCAGCAGAGGTAGCCGAGCGCGCCGGTTCCATCTCCCAACAAACGCGCCAGCGCGTGGCCGGCGTGATTGAGAACATGAGCGCCATGGTCATGCCGGATGGCTCCACCATGGATGTCTTTGGTGAAGGCGGCGGCCAGATCGTCGCAGACCGCCTCGGCGTCATCCTGGGCCACGAGGTGCCGCTGCTGGCGTCCGTACCGCTGGATCCGTCACTGCGCTCGAATAGCGACGCCGGCACACCCATCGTGCTCGAAGCACCCGACTCCCCTGCCGCAAAGGAAATCAGGGCAGTTGCTGATAAGCTCGCCATCCGCTCCGATTCCCTCGTGGGCAAGAGCCTCAACTTGGGCGTGAACTAAGAGCGCGTTGTATTAGGTAACGTCGCTCCACTCAGAGCCGCCGCCGGTGGAATCTTCCCCACCGCGCTGCGGCTTTTGTTGTTGCTGGGGCGGCTGCTGGGTGGTTTCGGTGGTATCGCCATATACCTCGGCATAGTTAAAGGTGGGCCGGGCGGGGCCATTGTTGTCCTGCGCGCGCTGTTCGGGTTCTTTCGGCGCGGTGCCGGATTTAATGTCTTCGGCCATCTTCTGGGGATTGAAGTCGTCCCAAGCGGCATCGTCGCCATCGAAAAGCGCCTTGGTAATAGCACCCTTCGGGCCTAACCGCGTCCACTGTGCAGCTTGGTTGAGCGGGCCACGGATATCGTCGAATTCCGCGGAGATGGACCCCATCTCGCCGTTGAGCTCGGCCTTCGCATTATTGATGGCCTTGCGGGCGGCGTAGATGGCCGCGCGCACGTCCTTGATGACTTCCGGCATGCGCTCCGGGCCGATGATGACGATGCCGAGGAGGACAATGACAATAATCTCGGGCCAGCCAATGGAAGAAAACACGGTTAAATCCTCGCCCTCCGTTTAGTTCTGTCCGCGCTGATTGTGTTTAATCGCGCGTACCACCGTCTCGACTTTATCCAGGAAATCCTGCTCCGGCCGGTGCGCCGGGGTCGACGCATCGGGGCCCGGGGCCACGCCTTCCGTAGCCATTCCCGCCAGCTTGGCCAATAAGGACTGCGGGGCCTTCACCGCGGAATCATCGCTGCAGTGACGCACCCACTCAGAGGCATGGCGCTGGTGGTGCACGTCGGCGCGGCATTCCGCGCAGTGGACCAGGTGGATGCGCACGCGGTGCATGGCTTTGGGCTCCATCTCCCCGTCCACGAAGGCAACGACGGCCTCTGGGCCGAGGTGGCCGATGGAATCGCTGCGCCGCGCCCGCGCCTTTGCCTTATCCCGGGCCTTCGCCTGCGCGGGGGTAAAGTCACCCCGCACGCTGAGCCTGGAGAGGGTGCGGCGTCCGCGCAGTGAGTCCATCGACACCCCTCCTCACGTTCATGCCACAGCCGGATTACTCACACTTAATCCCCCCTGCCACGCGGCAGGGGAGCTAACGATTCGATTCTAGCGCGTGCGCAACAAGATGCGCGCTTCCGCATTGGTCTGTGCCTCTTTTTCCAGCGCCGCACGCAGTTGGGAGCGGCCGCGGTGGATGCGTGAGCGCACCGTGCCCATCTTCACGCCGAGGGTTTCGGCGATTTCGTCATAGCTCATGCCTTCGATATCACACAGAACCACGGCGACACGGAAATCCGGCGCCAGGCTATCCAGCGCGGACTGCAGCACGGGATCCAGGTTGGCCACGGTATAGGCCTGCTCCGGGGTCATATCCGTACCCGGAACGCGCTCATAATCCTCAGGTAGGGACTCCATGCGGATCTTGGAGCGGTGGCGCACCATATCCAAAAAGAGGTTCGTGGTGATGCGGTGCAGCCAGCCGCCAAAGGTACCCGGTTGGTACTTATCCAAAGAGCGGAAGACACGCATAAAGGTCTCTTGGGTGAGATCCTCGGCATCCTGCTGGTCACCGGACAAGCGGTAAGCCAAGCGGTACACGCCATCGGCGTGCTCTGCCACCAATTCGGCCCACGAAGGCATGGTGGCTTCCCCAGCATCGAACGCCGCGGTACCGGTCAACTCCACGTTCGGATCGGTGGAGGCAACGGACTCGGCATCGCGCTTCGTTTCTGTCATGGGTGTCATTTTTCTATACTCGGCGCGGAAACTCCAGCTGCTGCGCTGATAATATCCTGTGAGTCCGTCACATACTTCCCACAGACCACAATTTCGCTGGCTAGGCGCGTTTTTGCCACCCTTTCGCGCAACTTTACCTATTGTCTTAATCGTGACTACTACCGCATATGACGCACTGCGCTCCTATATCGATTCCACCAGTGAGCCTTCGGCGGCTCTCCGCGGAGCCCGCGACCACGCCGAGGAATACGGCCTGCCCGTCCCGGATGAATCCACCGGTCAGCTTCTCACCACGCTGACGGCAACCTCCTCCGGTGTGGTAGACCGCCCCCAGGCCGTGGCGATTACCCCTGCCGCCTCCGTCGTCGGTCTCTACCTGTTCGCGGGCATGCCAGACAACGGCATCCTCACGTGCATCGACCCTGAGGCCGAGCACCAGCGCAGCGCCAAGGCCGCCTTCCGCGAGGCAGGCTACGCCCCCACCCGCGGCCGCTTTCTCCCCTCGCGCCCCCTCGACGTGCTCGGGCGCCTGGCCACCGAGGCCTACCAGGTCATTTACGCGGACGTCGCCGCCCTCGACCTCCCCGCCCTCATCAAGGCGGCCTGGCCCCTGCTGCACCAGCACGGCACGCTCGTGCTTGCCAATGCGCTTCTCGATGGCACCGTCGCCGACACCTCCCGCACCGACCGCGATACCGCCGCCGCGCGCGAGGCCGATGAATACCTCCGCGAACTCGAAGGCGCCACCGTAACCCGGCTCCCACTGGGTTCGGGGCTGACATTGGTAACGAAGCTTTAGAGGGGGCATCGGCAAGCGAGGGCCCTGCACGCGCTAAAAGATATCCGTATTCTGGGTGTACATGACAGCCGGACACTGCCCCATAAAGTCCTCGCCCGCGCACGGCGGCGAAACCACCGCGTGGCAGGTCAACGAGTTTCCTCCCTGGCGTGGCTGCCACCCCAACCCAAGCTTGAACCCGCACCTGATTTAAGAGAGGAATGCCGTGACGACTCACCGCCCCGAACTCCACTTCATCCCCGATGCCGGCATCCTAGATGCGCCCGCCGGCGTCCTTCGCGATGGCGATACGTGGCACATGTTCTATCAATATCGCCCCACTTCCGATGCCCCCGCCCGCTGGGGACACACCTATTCGGAGGAAGCGCCGTTTAACTGGCTGGACTGCGATGATGTCCTCGCACCCGTCGGCGGTGAGCTCGCCCTCCGCGCGGGTTCCGTGGCCCAGGGTGAGGACGCTACCAACCTCTATTTCACCTCCGTGACCGCGACCGGCACCTCCATTCGCCTCGCGCGCTATTCCGGTATCGACGATGTCTGCGAGGTATCCGATGATTCCTCGGCCCTCGACCCCAACGTCGTGCGCTTCGGCGAGGTGGCCGGCAATACCACCGACCACACCCGGTTCCGCTCGCCCTCCGTCGTGCCCGATTGGGCCACCGATGACCGCGAAGACGGCCACAAGGGTTGGCTCATGCTGGCGCTTTCTGGCCGCACCGAAACCCCGCAGCCGGTCATTCTAGAAAGCCACGACGGCATCTCGTGGTCCCTACGCGGTAGCCTTACCTTTGAGGGCGACCCAGGCTTCCTCGACGGCGAAGTGCCTGCCAATTCCCCTATTCCTCCGGTGGTTTCCCCGCGCATCGTGCGCCTGCGCGATGAAATCGACGAAGAAATCTACGACGTCCTCTTTGTCACCCTCGAGCGCGACGGCCGCGACGTTTCCGGCTACCTCGTGGGCCAGCTGGAAGACACCACCTTCACGGTGGTCTCCGGTTTCCGCCGCGTGGACTTCGGCCACGATTTCTCCCGCCCGCGCAATACCAACGCCACCGCAGGCACGATCCCTGAAGAAAGGCGCTACGAGCGCGCCGTCATCCTCGGCCTTCTCAACGGCAATGGCCGCGGCGACGACGCCACCCAACACGCCTCTTGGGATGCCGAAGGCTGGTCGAATGCCCTCTCCCTGCCGCGCCAGGTCACGCTCGAGGGCGGCGTCTTGTACCAGGCACCGGCCACCGGCCTGCCCGAGGCGGTCAAGCTTTCGGATTACGCGCGCTCCTGGACCGGCGTCATGGAGGTTCCCACCGGCTCCAGCGTCACCATCACCCTTCTCGATGGCAACGGCGACCCCGCCGCCACCATCTGCCACTCCGGCGAGGAAATCAGCCTCGATCGTTCCATGAACAAGGCCTTCGACCACTTCTTCGCTGATTCCGCTCCCGCCACAGCCACGCTTGCCGATGGCGACTCCGACACCCTCACCATCATCCAAGACGGTTCCACGGTGGAGGTCTTCGTTGACGGCGGCCTCATCGCCATGGCCTCCCGCGTCTATTTCGACGGCGGCTGCTCCGGCATGGATGTCGAAACCACCGGCGACGCAGTCATCGAACAAGACTGGCAGCGCTCCGGCTCCAAGCTCTAATACTGCAGCCCTCCTACCCGGCCACCCGCCTCTCGGCCCCCGCCTTTCGAGCGCCTGTCCTTCGCGCTCACCGGCGAGGCAGAGGGGCATCGACAAGCAGCGCCCCGTGAGCACCAAGGGAAGCAACGGTGACTGGCCGATTCCACACCCGCCCTTCGCGCTCACCGGAAGCAAAAAAGAACCGCCCCACGCGCTGCTGGTGAGCGCGAAGGGCGGTATGTAGGCCGAAGGCTAGGTGCCAAAAGGCAGGGGTGCGATTAAGAAACCGCGCGGAGGCGGTCCAGACGGGCGCGGGCGGTGACCGTCAGCGTGGGAGGAAGGGCGGCCATGCGCTCGGCGAGCTCGTCGGCGCTGATGTGGCGAGCGGACGGGCTCATTCCTACCTGTGCGGCGATGGCCGCCTTGTCCAACTGGATGGGGAAGGAAATATCAACCGGATCGGCGGCTTGTTCGAGGTGGCCTTCCGCCTGCTCATACATGCGGTCAACCTTGCCCTCTTCTACGCCGAGGATGCCGAGGGGTTCGCGCAGCTCATCGAGGTGCCCGGCGCCTGGGGTCAGGACGATGACTTGGCCGCCGGGGGCGAGTACACGCTGGAACTCGGATGGGTTGCGCGGTGCGAAGACGACGGAAATGGCGTCGATGGATTCATCGCGGATGGGAAGTTGCTGCCAGACATCGGCAACCACGGCGCCCACGCGCGGGTGGCACTTGGCCAAGTGCTTGGCTGCGTGCGGGGAAATATCGAGGCCGACGCCGCGCGCGCCGTCGATGGAGTCAAGCGTGTGGGCCAGATAGTAGCCGGTCCCGGCGCCGACCTCGAGGAGCGAAGCGGGCGTAGAGACAGACAGCGAGCTGGCATCGAGCGCGTCTTGCACCGCGCCGGTCACAGACTCGACGAAGGGCGCGAAGTGGCCCGTGGCCAGGTACGCCTCGCGGGCGTTGACCATGTCCATGTCATCGCCCTTGTGCTTCAGGCCAGCACCGGCCGCTAAGGTCACATACCCTTGCTTGGCCACATCAAAGGAATGGCCAGACTCCGAAACGAGGCGGGAAAAATCACCGGCGCCGGAAAGCGCCGTGCCGTCGTTTGGATCGGCCAGAATGTCGACGATATGAGAAAGCATGTATCCAGACTAGCTAGAAACCTCGGTCAACAAAGAACCGAGCTCCGCGGCCTCTTCTTTGATCAGCTCAATAACGATGCGCCCGCCGCCGTCAGAAGGGATGCGCATGACGATCTTGCGGGATTCCACCACCGCTTCCATTTCGCCGCCAGTGGTACGTGGCTTCATTGCTGCCATAGTAGGGCTCCTTAACTATCTTCGTTTCTATCCAGCTTAGTCCCTTTTTGCCCGCTTTTCCGCGCAGCCGCTAATTCTTGCTCAAGTTGCGCGAGCAGATCATCGACCTGATCCTGGCGGTACCCGCGCGGGACGACCTCGAATTGCACGTCCTCAAAACGGCCCTGAGCTGCGGCGGCGCGGTTATTTTCCAGCACCTTCTGCGGCTCATCGGGCGGGTCCATCACGGTCCCGGGCCCAAATATCGAGCCCCACAGCCACGTTCCGATCACGATGAACGCAATGAGCACCACGATGAGCACAATCCAGGACAGCATGGCTTAAATCCTACCTAGCAGCGGCGGGCGCTGAGCAATTGGCGCTCCCACCCCGGCGCGCGAGAGCAGCGTGCGCGCCACGATATCCGCCATCGGTGCCAGCTCATGAAGCGGCCGGTTGCGGTGGACTCGAGTACCTAGGTCTACTTCTGTCAGCCCGCCGCGCTTGCCGATGTCCACCAGCAGCCCCGCTTCCACCCCATAACCTTCCACAAAAGGCACCTCTAGCGCGGCTGTGCGGCGGATCGCGTACTCGCCGCCCAGGGGCTGGTCGATGTGGGCTAGCTCTGGGAAGAACTGCCGGATGAGTGGCTTTGCGGTGAGTTCGGTCACGCGCCCGCCGCCGGTGGGTTGGCCGTTGAGGCTGCGGCGATAGCGGGCCTTGACCATGTTTACGCGGGGATCCTCAAAGGGCGCCGCGAGTGCTGTGACCATGCCGGGCGCAGCGGATTCTAGGTCGGCGTCGATAAAGACAACGATGTCCCCGCGCGCGGCGGCGACCCCGCGCCAGAGGGATTCGCCCTTGCCGGGGCGCGGCGGTTCGGGCAGGATATCGCGCCAGTTGCGCACATCGGCGCCGGCTGCGCGCGCGACTGCGGCGGTGTCGTCGGTGGAGTCGGCGTCGATGACGAGCACTTCGAGGGGGTCACCGGCAAGGCAGGCGCGGATAACGCCGGCCACGGTGGATTCCTCGTTGAGCGCAGGGATGATGACGGAAACGCTCATGCGAGCCCGCGGGTGGTGTCAAGGGGCGCGGCCGTGCCCTGGATGGCGGCAGTCATGCGGATGACGTCGACAGTCTCAGCAACCTCGTGGACGCGGAAGGCGGCCACCCCGTGCGCTGCGGCCCAGGCTGTGGCGGCGAGCGTTCCGGCAACGCGGTCTCCTACCCCGCGCGCGAGGGTCTCACCCACGAAGTCCTTATTGGATAGCGCCATAAGCACGGGCCAGCCGGTGTCGACGATCTCGTCGATGCGCCGCAAGAGTTCAAGGCCGTGATAGGTGTTTTTGCCAAAGTCGTGCGTGGGATCGATGAAGGTGAGCTCTTCCGGGCAGCCAAGCCCCGCGGCTTTTTCCGCCAAGGCGGTGGTCTCAGCAATGACGTCAGCGACGACATCATCAAAGTGCACGCGGTGCGGGCGGGTGCGCGGGGTAATCCCGCCGGTATGCGAGCACACGTAGCCCACACGGTAGTGGCCGGCGACCTCGATAAGCTGCGGATCCCACCCGGCCCAGGTGTCATTGACCAGCCCCGCCCCGGCGGCGATGGCGGCCTCGGCGACCTCGCTGCGCCAAGTGTCGACGGAAATAAGTACCTCCGGGTGGCGCTCGTGCACGCGGGCGATGGTGGGCACGACGCGGTCGATTTCTTCCGCGCTATCCACTTCCTCGCCCGGTCCGGCCTTGACTCCGCCGATATCGATGATGGAGGCTCCCGCCACAATGGCCTCATCGCAGCGCTTGAGGGCGGGGTCCATGTCAAAGGTGGCCCCCTTGTCATAAAAGGAATCCGGGGTGCGATTGACTATCGCCATCACGCGCGCGAGGCTCAACGCGGCTCCCTAATGCGTTTATCGCTCATCACCTTGTGACGCTCGATGATATGGGCGACGGCCTCATCGGGGTCATCGGTAAGCAGGAAAAGGCCTTGGTCGTCTTCGTTGATATACCCACCGGCGGCGAGGGTATTTTTAATCCATTCCAGCAGGCCAGACCAGTACTCTGTACCCATGAGCACGATGGGATAGTTAGTGACCTTACCGGTTTGAACCATGCAGAGAACCTCGAAGAACTCATCCATGGTGCCCATGCCGCCGGGCAGGCAGACGAAGGCCTGGGAGTACTTCAAGAACATGGTCTTGCGGGCGAAGAAGTAGCGGAAGTTCAGGCCCAAGTCCACGTACTTATTGAGGCCCTGCTCGTGCGGCAATTCGATGCCGAGTCCCACCGAGAGGCCATCGCCCTCGTGCGCACCCTTATTCGCCGCCTCCATGATGCCGGGGCCGCCGCCGGTGATGACGGCGTAGGCGCATTCAGCGAGCTTGCGGCCGAGTTCTTCGGCCATCTGATAGCTCGCATCCTCAGGCTTGGTGCGCGCGGAGCCAAAAACTGTCACTGCCTTGGGCAGCTTGGCCAGCGCATCGAAGCCGGCGACGAATTCGCCTTGGATGCGCAGCACGCGCCAGGGATCGGCGTGCTGCCACTCGTGGTCCGCGCCGGATTCCAGCAGGCGCTGGTCAAAGGTGGAGCCTTGTTCTCCCTCGCTGCGCAGCAAGAGCGGGCCGCGCAGGGTACGCATGTGGTCAGGGGTCATTTTTATCCCTTCAAGTAATTAAGCAGTGCGGTAGAAACTTCAGTGATTTGCGCCGTGGGCACCTGCTCGTCCTTCTTATGCGCAAAGCCAGGATCGCCGGCACCGAAATTTACGGCGGGAATGCCTATCTCAGCAAAGCGCGAGACATCGGTCCAGCCGAACTTGGCGCGGACGTTGCCGCCGACGGCATCGACAAGCGCGCGTGCCGCAGGCTGCCCCAGGCCAGGCAGGGCGGCACCGGCGATGTCATCGATCTCTATGGTGACGTCCTCATGCTTGCCGATGACCCCCTTCATGTACTCCAACGCCTCCTCCGTACTGCGGTCCGGGGCGAAGCGGAAGTTGACGAACATCCATGCCTCGTCCGGCAAGGTATTGGTGGCCACGCCGGCCTCCAGGTGGACGATGTTCAGGCCCTCGCGGTAGGTGCAGCCATCGATGGTGACCTCGCGCGGCTCGTAGTCCGCAATGCGGGTCATGACGGGGGCGAGCTTGTGCGCGGCGTTGGAGCCGAGCCACGCGCGGGCCGAGTGCGCGCGGGTGCCATGCGCCGTCACGCGCAGACGAATCGTGCCTTGGCAACCGGCCTCGACCATGGCGCCGGAGGGCTCACCGAGGAGCGCAAAATCGCCCTGCAACCACTCGGGGTGATCCTTTTGCAAGTGGCCCAGCCCATTAAATTCAGTGGATACCTCTTCGCCCTCATAAGCAATGACGGTCAAATCATGCTGGAGTTCTTCCGATTCATGCAGGTGAGCAAAGGCGTTGAGGTATACTGCCATGCCGGATTTCATGTCCACGGTGCCGCAGCCGAACATGATCTCGCCACCATCTTCGGCGGTGTCCATGCGATGCGGTACGTTATCTGCCAATGGAACGGTATCGATGTGGCCTGCAAGAATCACGCGGGAATCCATCCCGCGGTTCGTGCGCGCACACACGGTATTGCCAAAGCGGGCGACCTCCACGTCTAGACCACTCAGGGCTTCTTCCACCGCATCCGCGATGGCCTCCTCGTGGTGGGAGGGGCTTGGGATATCGACGAGCGCCTTGGCCACTTCAATGGGGTCGGCATATAGATCTAAAGTCACAAGCCGCCATGGTAGCGCCCCGCTGGGTCCGTTGCATTGTGTAATGTTCACTTCACTGTAAAAAATAACCTCTCACAAGGTGGTAATTATGGCCGAAGCCACACAATTGAAATCGCGACACCTCACCATGATGGGCCTTGGCTCCGCGGTGGGTGCCGGTCTCTTCTTGGGCGTCGGATTGGGAATCCAAATCTCCGGCACCTCGGTGCTCATTTCTTATGCCGTCGCCGGCGTCCTCATCGCGCTCATCATGTGGATGCTCGGGGAAATCGCTGCGGCCCGCCCTTCCCTGGGTTCTTTTTCCACCTACGCCGGCCAGGCCTTCGGCCACTGGGCGCGCTTTACGATGGGCTGGATCTACTGGTTCATGCTCATCATGGTCATGGGCGCGGAAATCACCGGTGCCGCAGCAATCATCGGCAATTGGTTCGACATTGCACCGTGGATTCCCGCGCTTATCGCGGTGGCCTTCTTCGCCATAGTGAATTTCGCCGCCGTGCGCGGTTTTGGTGAATTCGAGTTCTGGTTTGCCATCATCAAGGTCGCCGTCATCATCGCCTTCCTCGCCATCGGCATCCTCATGGCACTGGGCATCCTGCCTGGCATGGATCTCTCCCGGGCCGGAACCAACTTCACCGAGAACTTCCTGCCCAATGGCATGCCGGGCTTCGCCGCCGGCCTGCTGGCCGTGGCCTTCGCCTTCGGTGGAATCGAGCTGGTGACCATCGCCGCCGCCGAGTCCGAGGATCCAGCCCGCAACGTGGCAACCGCGGTGCGCGCCATCATCGTGCGCATCATGATCTTCTACATCGGCTCCATCGTGGTCATCACCATGGCCTTGCCGTTTAGCCAGATCCAAGATGCCGACGCCGCCGCCAATTCACCGTTCACCTTGGTGCTCGAGGCCGCCAAGATTCCTTTCGCCGCCGGCTTCATGGAGGCCATCATCGCGCTGGCCCTCCTGTCCGCCTTCAACGCGCAGATCTACGCCACCTCTCGCCTGGTCTTCGACATGGCCAAGGACCACTGCGCGCCAAAGTTCTTCCTCAAGACCAACCACTCCGGCTCCCCCATCAACGCCGTCATCTTGTCCATGATCTTCGCCTTCGCCTCGGTGGGCCTCCAGTTCTGGAACCCGCCGGGACTGCTGGCCTTCCTCTTCAACGCCGTCGGCGGCTGCCTCTTGGTGGTGTGGACCTTCATCGTCGCCTCCTTCCTCAAGCTGCACCCGCAGTTGAAGGCGAACGGCGAGCTCACGGACATCCGCGTGCCCGGCTACCCCTGGCTACCGTGGGCGACCGCCACCGCGCTGGCCGCGCTGACCATCTTCATGCTCTTTGACCCCTCCGCCCGCAACCAAGTCATCGCCGTCATCATCCTCTTTGCCGCGCTCGTCGCCTTGTCCTTCGTGGTTCCCGCGGACAAGCGCGAACAAGTTCGGCAGTAATTGCTAAGCTAGCCACCATGACTTCTGCATCCGCACGTGGCCTGGCAACCATTACCCACGACGGCACCGTCTTGGACGTTTGGTTCCCAGCAGTTCATACCGATAAGCAAGTAGAGACCACCGGCACGACGCGTCTGGAGGAGACTCCGCAGCAGTTCTCCGCCCTCGTCGGCCCCGATGAAGAGCGCGGCGTGGCTCGCGTGGCGGTGGAAACCACCATCGCTGACCTCGACGAGGCACCTACCGATACCTACAACGCCTACCTGCGCCTCCACCTGCTCTCCCACCGCGAGGTAAAGCCGCACGGCCTCAACATGGACGGCATCTTCCGCCACCTCAATAACGTGGTCTGGACCAACTACGGCCCCTGCGCCGTCTCCGATTTCCAGATGGTGCGTGGCCGCCTCGCCTCCCGCGGCCCCGTCGTGGTCTACTCCGTGGATAAGTTCCCCCGCATGGTGGACTACGTTGTCCCTTCCGGCGTGCGCATCGGTGACGCCGACCGCGTCCGCTTGGGCGCCCACCTCGCAGAGGGCACCACGGTCATGCACGAGGGCTTCGTCAACTTCAACGCCGGTACGCTGGGCGCTTCCATGGTGGAAGGTCGCATTTCCGCGGGCGTCGTCGTGGGCGATGGCTCCGATATCGGCGGCGGTGCCTCCATCATGGGCACCCTGTCCGGCGGAGGCAAGGAGGTTATTTCCATCGGCGAGCGCTGCCTGCTCGGCGCTAACTCGGGCATCGGCATTTCGCTTGGCGATGACGCCGTTGTCGAAGCCGGCCTCTACGTCACCGCCGGTACCAAGGTCGCCGTCTTTGGCAAGGTGGCTGAGGCCCTGGGCGTCGGCAATGGCGAGGCCGTTAAGGGTTCCCAGCTCTCCGGCGCCTCCGGCCTGCTGCTGCGCCGCAATTCCGTCTCCGGTGCCGTCGAGGCCGTGGAGTGGAATGCTGAGGCCGTCGCACTGAACGAGGACCTCCACAAGAATTAACGCCACCCCAATTCCAGTGCCCTGCGGCCGAGAAATACCATGGAGAAGTGTCTGATAACTCTTCTACCCTTGGTTCTGGCCTGAAGGTCCGCCACCTGACCATGATGGGGCTTGGCTCCACCATTGGCGCCGGTCTCTTCCTCGGCACGGGCGTCGGCATTTCCGCCGCCGGCCCAGCGGTGATCATCGCCTACGCGATCGCCGGCTTCCTCGCCATCCTCGTGATGCAAATGCTCGGAGAGATGGGAACGGTCATTCCCGCCTCCGGCTCCTTTTCCGAATACGCCGAGCACGGCATCGGCCGCTGGGCGGGCTTTACCCAAGGGTGGATCTACTGGTGCGCCACCGTCGCCGTCCTCGGCGCAGAAATCACCGGCGCCGCAGGTTTCATCGGCGCGTGGTTCGACGTGCCTCCCTGGATACCCGCCGCCATCTGCGTCGCCGTCTTCGGCCTCGTCAACCTGCTGCGCGTGCGCACCTTCGGCGAGTTCGAGTACTGGTTCGCTCTCATCAAGGTCGTCGTCATCATCGCCTTCCTCATCATCGGCGTCCTCCTCATCTTCGGCCTCCTGCCGGGCCACACTTTCGTGGGCACATCCGTCTTCCTTGCCGATGGCTTCATGCCCAACGGCCTCGGCGGCGTCGCCGCCGGCCTGCTCGCCGTAGCCTTCGCTTTCGGCGGCATCGAGGTCGTCGCCATCGCCTCCGCCGAGTCCGAGGATCCCGAAAAATCCCTGGTCAACGCCGTGCGCTCCACCATCTTGCGGATCTCCGTGTTCTACCTGGGCTCCGTCCTGGTCATCACGTTCCTGCTTCCCTATTCCAGCCTGGACGCCGCCTCCACCGCCGCCGAATCGCCGTTCACCATGGTCCTCGACCGCGCCGGCATTCCCGGTGCCGCCGGCATCATGGAGGTCATCATCGTCCTCGCGCTGCTATCCGCTTTCAACGCGCAAATCTTCGCCTCCTCCCGCATGATGCACTCGCTCGCCTCCCGCGGCGAGGCCCCGCGCATCTTCGCCGCCACCAATACCGAGGGCGTGCCCACCACCGCCATCGCCCTATCCGTCACACTTTCCGTGCTCATGGTCGTCCTCAACTACGCCGATACCGGCTGGTTGCTCACCTTCATGCTCAACGCCGCCGGCGCCTCCCTGCTCATCGTGTGGGTCTTCATCGCCGTCAGCCAGCTGCGCCTACGCCGCCAACTCGAGGCCCTGCATCCACTCCCCATCCGCATGTGGGCCTTCCCCTATCTCACTTGGTTCGCCCTTGCCTTCTTCGCGGCCATCGCGGTGCTCATGCTTACCGATGCCACCGCCCGCACCCAACTCCTCTCCGCCGCCGCCATGTTCGCGGTGCTCGCCATCGCGGGTGTGCTCAATTCCAAGACTCGCGGCATCGACCCGACCTCCACGCTCCCTCTGACCTAGCGGCCACTCCCTGCCTCCGGCCCTCACGCCCTACACCTCACATCCAGCCCACCGTGCCTGCCGCCCCATTACCCCGCCCTTCGCGCTCACCAGCACTGGGCGGGGTACGGCGTTTTCACCTCCCGGTGAGCGCGACGGGTGTGGGGCCGACCTCCGCGCTCACGGGGAGGCGAAATGGGCATCGGAAAGCGGAAGCGGTGAGCGTGGTGAAGGGGGCTGGCCGGCACACTCACTCCTCGCGCTCACCAGGGGCCGCTTAAGGGCACAGACCTGGCCGCCGGTGAGCGCTAAGGGAGGGTGGAAGGAGGTTATCCACAGAGCGGCGAGGAAAAGAGAGCGCGAGACCTCAAAATAGGCGGGTTATCCACAGGCTGTCGGACCCCGTCTGGACGAGGAGGCGGCCGCTTTTTAAATTGAAGCCATGGGGGCATGGACGACTGCGCAGTTGCGCGAGCAGGGGCTGGGCAAGGACGCGATTCGGCGGCGAGTGCGCGCGGGCAAGCTGTACCGCGTGCACCGGGGGATTTATACCGACGAGTGGTCGCCGTTGGCGGTGGCGAAGGCGCTGGTGCATGGGCTGAGCCGTATCCATTTTACGGGGAAGACCGCGCAGGAGATTCACCTTGACCGGCCGCTGACCTTTCCACTGGAAGCGGAGGGGCCGCGGACGCTGCGTGGCAAGAATTTCCGCGTCTCGCATTCCCGGCTCAAGGCAACGAGCCTGGTCAAGGGGCTGCCGGTGGTGCAGGTTCTGTGGGCTGCTCGCAAGATTGCTAGGGCCTGTGGCCCGCTGCTGGAAGAGTTTTACCGCGGTGAAAAGGGGCCCGGCCGGCTGGAGCGGGACCGCAAACGAATGGGCCGGACACCGCGCGCGTTGAAGGAGACGATGCGGCTCTCGGCCATCGGCGCGGATAGCCCACCGGAGCGCAAGGTGAGCCGTGCCCTGCGCACCGAAGGCATTTTCCCTGTTCATAACGCCCACGTGTGCGGATACCGCTTCGATCTTTTAATGGGCAAGCTCATCGTGGAGATCGACGGCTGGACCTACCACAGCCACAGCCTCGCGTTTCAGGCAGACCGCTCCAAACAGAACGCCGCGACCGCGCATGGGTACACGGTTTTGCGCTTTACTGCCGATGACGTCAGGCACCACCTTGACCAAGTCATCCTGCTTATCAAAGCCACCCGTGACCTGCTCAAAGGCCGCAAGCCACAGCTTCCCATGTCCGCCACCCAGCCATATTGGCGCTGGCATCTATGCGTCTAACCCTTGCCATAATGTCAAGTTTACTTTATATTAAGTCATGTAAACACGACAAGAGAGGTGATGATGTGGCCGGACAACCCAACATGGTCCGCAAGTGGCGGCGCTGGCGCGAATGGTCGCAAGGCGAACTAGCAGAGCGCGTCGGCGTCTCCCGGCAAACTATCGCAAATATCGAACGCGGCAACTACTCCCCGTCCGTGCACCTCGCATTGGACATCTGCCACGAACTAGATAAAACAGTCGAAGAAATCTTTGGAGCTGAACAACATGTTTAACGCCATCGCCAACATATCCCTCAACCACATCGAGCGCGCCTCCACCGACGAGTTCGAGCGCGACATCCTCACCAAGGCCTCCGCCATCACCCTGACCCCAATCACATTCCTCGAGCTCATCGTCGCCGCCATCCTCGCGTGGTCCCTCCCCGGCCGCCTCAGCCTCCTCGCACTCCTCGCCATCGTCCCCTCCATCGCCGGCACGTCCCTCAGCGCCGCCTGGCTGCGCAGGCACATCGCCACCCCAACGGTCCGCTCCAATTGGACCTTAACCGCCCTCTACCTCATCCCGATGTTCCTCTGCTTCGCCGGCATCGCTTACCACACCTTCACGCTTTCCGATGCCCCCGCTGCCCCCTACCTCATCGGCGCCACCGTAGGTACCTTCACGGTCATCCTCATCTCCCCTGCGCTCCGACGGAAGCAAAACCGCCGCGACCAGTCCCGCCTCGACGCCACCCTCGAGGACTAGTACCTCACCTCCACCACCCGCCTTCAGGCACACCCCACCACCCGCCCTTCGCGCTCACCGCGGACGGCGGGTGGCGTTCGTTTACTACTCCCCGTGAGCGCGAAGGGGTCCCAGCGACAACGGCGCCCCGCCTCCCCGCCCTTGCCGCTCACCGGGAGGAAGTTTCGCCGCCGGCAACCATTGCCGGTGAGCGCGAAAGGCGCAGCCTCCTTTGCCGCTCACCGAGCAGGCATGGCGTCGATGAAAACTATCCCAGCGTGAGCGCGAAGGGATGGGTGTCGCACATACACTTGCTTGGCGACGTCCCTCCCCGCCCTTGCCGCTCACCGGCGGCATAAAAAGACCCCAGCAGCCCACGCTGGTGAGCGCGAAGGGCGGGGCCGGGGTGGCGAAACGAGCCGGGCTAGGCCGAGCTAGGAGCGGGTAGTTAAACCGGCGCTACCTCGTCGACGACGACGGGTTTATTCGGCTTGGAGCGGAACGTCCAGAGCTTGTTGATAATGAAGTTGATGGGCATCGCAACGACAATGGAAATGGCCTGCGCCCAATAGGACTTGGTGCGCAATCCGGTGGAGTTATCGAAGACATCGGTTGGTAGGCCCACGGGCGAGTTCGGATTCATGAGCAGCGTCAGGATGACCTGGCTAACGATAAACGCCCCGATTCCAGCCAAAAGGAACGGGAAGAAACCGCGAATCCAGGACACCTTGGACACGGTCCGGAAGGTCCACATGCGGTTGAGCTGGTAGTTCCAGGTATTGGCTACGAGGAAGGAGATGGTGGCAAAGACGTGGTACCAGCGGATATGGAATGCAGAACCGAAGAGGTTCATGAAGGGGTCCTCGGCAAAAATATCCGCCGCGCCAAAGAGCTTCTGCGCGAGAAAATAAACGAAGAGGTTGACCGCGGTTCCCGAGCCGCCGACAAGACCAAACTTGAGGAATTGCCCAAAATTGGACGCAAAGCGCGCAACGCTGAGGTCTGCCATGGGCTGCCTTTCTTGCCGGAGATTAGTAATTACCTGATTGTAGTTCCTAAGCCACGCGAACTGAAAAACTGACGCTCCGAATGTGATGAAGGATCTATAAAAGATATAGTTTTGTGCAGCAAGTAAAGCGGGCGGGAGAAGTCATAGAGGTCGAGTGGGCGCGGCGCGGGATATGTGTCATCGCCGATGAGCGGATGCCCAAGATGATTCAGCAGCACCCGCAGCTGGTGCGTATGCCCGTTCCGCGGCCACATGGTTACCTCCCGCCCCGCAGCGCGCACATACGTCGAGGTAGGCGTGCCATTATCGGCCACGAGCACCTGCCTGCTACCCCGCGGCTTGTGCATAGGCAGCCTGATTTCCTCATCACAGAAAAGCGGCTGCTTGACGATGCCCCTATACCTCTTCACCGCCCTTCCCTCCAGGAAAATGCGCTGGTAGGCAGCCCGCGTGGCGGGATGGCGCGAGCAGATGACAAGGCCTGCGGTGAGGCGGTCGAGGCGGTGAAGCGGCACGATATCGTCTTCGCCGAAGTCTACGCGCAGGCGGGTTTGCAGGGTTTCGCGCTGCAAGCGGCCATTCGTGGTGGTGGGAAGAAAGTGCGGCTTATCGGCAACAATGATGTCTTCATCCGCGTGGACTACGCAGTAGTCAAAGGGAATCGGCTCCTCCGGCGGGACGGAGGGGTGGTACCACGCGGGAACAGGCCTGGGAAGAGCCGCACCGGCGGGAAGAAGCGTTCCCTCTGGAAAGGGCGAATCGCCCGCGCGGGCGGCCCAGTAGTCGCCCTCGCGCGGAACGCGTTCGCGCAGGACCACCTTGCGGGAAGAAATCCCCTCCCGCGCAGGCGGGCGAAAGGCGCGAGGCGAGTTAGGCACTGGCGAGGCGTTCGGCGGCGGCGCGCACCCGCTCGTCGGTGCCGTTTAAGCCGATGCGCACGTGTTGTGCGCCCGAGGGGCCGTAGAAATCGCCAGGTGCGGCGAGGATGCCCAGGGAAGCCAACCAGTCGATGGTCTCGCGGCAGTCTTCGCCGCGGGTGGCCCAGAGGTACAGGCCGGCATCGGAGTGGTCGATGGTAAAGCCCGCCTTGATAAGCGCCTGCATCAATTCGGCGCGGCGCGCGGCGTAGCGCTGGCGCTGGAGGGCTTCGGTGGGGGCATCGTCAAGCGCGGCCACCATCGCCGCCTGAATCGGGCCTGGCACGATGAGCCCGGCGTGCTTGCGCAGCTCCAAGAGCTCCGCGATGAGATCGTTATCGCCGGCGAAGAATCCGGCGCGGTAGGAGGCCATATTCGCGGACTTGGACAGCGAATGCATGGCGATTAGGCCAGTATTATCGCCGTCGGTCACGCGCGGATCCAGGATGGATACCGGCGGGTTGTCGTCGTTCCAGCCCAAGCCCATATAGCACTCGTCGGAGGCGATGATGGCGCCCGTCGAGCGGGCCCAGGCCACAATGCGGCGCAGCTCCTCTACCCCAGCGACGCGGCCGGTGGGATTGGACGGGGAATTGATGAATACCAGGGAGGCATCCTGAAAGTCGTCGTCAGCGCGCAGCGGAGTGGCCCCGGCGAGCAGGGCGCCGACCTCGTAGGTGGGATAGGCCACCGAGGGGAAGGCGACGGTCTCGCCGCGCATTCCCAACAGGGTGGGCAGCCACGCGATGGCCTCCTTCGTGCCCACTACGGGCAGGACGCGGTCCACGTCCATGCGGTAGCGGCGGCGCAGGGCGGAGGCGATGGCTTCGCGCAGCTCGGGCGTGCCCTGTGTTTGCGGGTAGCCGGGGGCCTCGGCGGCAGAAGACAGCGCCAGCTGCACGCCGGGGGCGACCGGATCTACGGGGTTGCCCACCGAAAGGTCAACGATTCCATCTGGATGCGCCTGGGCCTTCTTTTTGGCGCCAGCCAGCGAGTTCCAGGGAAAATCCGGAAGCGATTGTCCTAGCGGTGTGCGGGCCATGATTTACTCCTGATTCTGTGGGGGCAGCGCGGCTACCATTGACGCATCGAAATCTTGCGGGCCGAGGGCTGCCGCTCCACCGGGAGAGCCCAAGTCATCGAAGAATGCTGCGTTGGCTTCGTTGTAATCGATCCACTCATCGGGAACGTCATCCTCGTAGAAGATGGCTTCTACCGGGCATGCGGGCTCGCAGGCGCCGCAGTCCACGCACTCATCTGGGTGGATGTAGAGCATGCGCTTGCCTTCGTAAATGCAATCGACGGGGCATTCCTCAACACAGCCGCGGTCCATTACATCAACGCAAGGTTGAGCGATTGTATAAGTCATGGAGAATCCTTGAATCTTCCTGATTTCATGGGTTTGGGGATGAAATATAGTATGTCACTTCTGCTTTAGGAAAGGCCAAACGCCGCCGCCGATTCCGGCCAAAAGCAGGAGCAAGCTGAGAATATTATTGCCCACGATGACATCACCGGTAATCGGAACCAGCAGCATAAGCGCGAAAAATCCCAGGCCCCAGACGATGGTGGGGATGGCCGTGATGTAAGTACGATCACTCCACAGCCGCGCGGTGCGGGTTAGCACCACGTTGAAGGCCGCGGCGATGAGGATGGTGATGGGAAACGCTATGCTCGCACCATCAGCCAGCGGAATCCGGGCGGTGAGGTAAATGACCTCCAGAAATAGCGATAGCAGGGCGCCGAGAGAAAGCCAGATAAGGCCTGTAACCTGCTCGCCGCGGCTAAAATCAGCGCGCATTACAGCTCCCCCAGGAGGTCGGTTGCGGGCTCGCCCCTGCCGAGTTGGAAGTATTCGGCGCGCAGCAAGGGCATAAGCAATCTATTGGACAGGCAGTAGGCCCCAGGCACCGCGGCTGGGTCGTGGACGGCGGCGACGGCGGCCTCGGGGTTGGTGGCGGTGGTGTTGCCATCGGCCAGCCAGATTTGCGTGGCGTGGGCGCGCATGGCGGCGCGTTTGGCGTGGAGGGCGGCATCGTCAAGCGCGAAGGCCAGATCCGTGCCAGCAGTGGTGAAATTATCCAAGTACGCGGCATCGGGTTTGCGCCAGCCCGCGGGCGCGTCGAGGGTCTCAAGGCCGGAGTAATTGGCGGCGCGGTCAAAAATCGCCCACCAGATGCGCGTGCTTGCCGATGCCGCCTTTTCCACCACCCTATGCACCGCCACGTGGTCCGGGTGGTTATAGCCGCCGTCTGGTCCATAGGTCAAGATGGCGTGTGGCTTGAGTACATCTAATTCCGCGCGGAGCAGATCTACCGCCTCATCCAAGCGATTGACCAGCGCGCGGGGGTTGCCGTGGGAGGGCGACCCCACCATGCCGGAATCGTGGAAGTGGCCGAATCCGCCCAGCTGGATGCCCTCTACTCCTAAAGCGGAGAGAGCGCAGGCCAATTCGCGGGCGCGGAAGCCACCGAGCTGATGGTGCTCGGCGAGCCCTTGATAAGGCGCGCCGATGACCTCGCCGTCCTCGCCGAGGGTAAGGGTGATGACCGTGACCTGCGCACCGCGCGCGGCCAGGGTGGCGAGGGTGCCGCCGGTAAAAAGCGTTTCATCATCGGGGTGTGCGTGTACTGCAACTACGCGGTAGCCCGCCAAGTCCTTAGTCCTCATCTATCCTCCAAACTGGCGCTGTGACCAGCCCTTTATCCCAATCATCAATACTTTGGCCGGGGCCTACAATACCCTCCCCTAGCGCGTGCACACGCGTTTCATCTAAGAGCGGGACGTATAACACGTCCTGGGCATTGATCTCGCGGATTCGTCCCAGCGCGGTGGAAGGGCTTATCTTTCCGGAGAGAATGTCCATGCGTGTTTCGGCGGCGTTGTCGGGGCAGAACCCGGAGAGGTCCCCGGCGAGCGGTTGGTCTTCGGCGCAAGTGAAGACATTCGCGGCCGAGAGCGAGGTTAGGGTGATATCCTCCCAAGTCACCACCGCATCAACCTTGCCTTCAGGAAGCAGCTTAGTGGTAATGGTGGTGAGCCGGTCGGTGGTGACCTCAGCAGGGATGCCGTGGGCCTCGAGGACATCGTAAAGCGTATTTGCCGCAGCCAAAGCCGTGGGGCTGGTCGGATCGACGGCGAAGCGGATAGGCTTCTTGCTGGCGCGTTCGCGCAGGGCCGTCAGGTTTGCCTCCCCTGAGACCGGATTATGCCCGGCCTTCAGGTTGGAGGCGCGGCCGGTGGCGAGCCGGGCGACCTGTTCGGTATCGATAAGCGAGGCCACCCCGCGCCGCGCATCCGCATCCTCCAAGGCGCCGTGCTCGGTGGACATGTGCAAGCGCAGCTGGCGCGGGCGGGTAACCGTCTTATCGCTCACATGTCCCAGCAGGCCGAGCGCTTCCTGCGAGGTTTGACCCGGGGTAAAGTCCGCGAACCCAATCTGGCCAGAGCGCAGCATATTGAGCGCCTGGGTACTATCGCGCACCTCGCGCAGCTGGACGACGTCGATATGAGCGGGATCGGCGCCCCAAAAGCGGTCATTGCGGTTGAGCGTGATGACCCCGCGGCTGCGGTCCACGCTATCGACCGAGAAGCGGCCGGCGGAGGCGGGGATGTCATTGGCCAGTACCGAATCAAAATCGGAATTTTGCAGCAGGTGCGAGGGAAGGAGCTGGTTGAAGAGCTGCTTCCAATCCTTAACCCGCTCTGCAAAATCTACCGTGACCACACGCCCGCCATCGGATGTGGTCACCGCGGAAATGGCGCGGTAGCCCGCAGGGTCTTTAACACCTGCGGTCGTGGTCATTTTCTTCCACAAGTAGCTGAAATCCGCGCCGGAAATCGGGGTGCCATCGGACCACTGCGCGGGAGAGGCAATAACGTAGCGCACTCGCTGGGCCACGCCCTCCGGCGCGGTGACCTCCGCGGCAGATTCCAGGACGTCCGTATCCATGCGTCCCCAGTGGAACGTTGAGGGCAAGACTAGCTCCGCAATCTGATCCACGAGCTCGGAGTTATTGGCCACCAGGTGCGGGTTGAGGCCGGCGCGCAGCGGATCGACACCGATGGAAATGGTGGGCCGCGACTTTTCTTCCTCCGCGCGCGGCGGCTCATCGTCCGTCGCGGTCGTCGTTGATGCCGTTTCCTGGGCGGTAGATTCCTGGTCGTCCGAGTCTTCTACCACCGGCGGAGGGCCAGGATTGGCCGAACACCCGCTGACAAACGCGAGGCCGATGGCGGCAGTGGCAGCAAGTGCACGGGCCTTGAGACTATTTTTCATCGCGGACTACTTTAGTACCTTCTTCCCGCCACACGAAGATTCTGCGCGCTAAACTCGTACGAAATCACCATTGAAGGGATCTCCTCACCATGCTCATCTGCCAAGAAATGTTCCTCCTGCTTACCAAGGACAACGGTAAAAAGGAGGTGCTATCCAATAACGAGACCGCCCTGCGCGCCGGCCTTTTTAGCGATTTGCTCCTGTACGAAGCAGTTGCCATAACTGCAAAGAATAAGGTGCACGCCACGGACAAAAAGCCAGAGCACCCGGTGCTTTCTTGGGCATGGGATAGCCTGCACGAGCACCGGACCTGCTCGGTCAAGACACTGCTGCAGGCGGGGTGGTTCTCCCCGCGCGAGAAGATTGCCCAGGATTTTCAGGACCGCGGCCAATTGGAGATTGAGGATGCCGCGTGGTGGCAGCTGGGCGGCGACCGTTACATCATGACGGACACGGCGCTAGAAGATGAGGTGCGCGAGAGGCTCGCGGCGGTGCTTAACGGCTCCCAAGCCCCTAGCGCCAAAGACGTGCTTATCTTGGATATTCTCCGCGAGATTAAAGGGGCCTATCCCCTGCTCAAGGAGGATGCGCCCGAAATGAAACGCCGGGAGATGCGCAAACGCATCAAAGAATTAAAGCAACAGGTGGAATACGACGATGCCGCCGCCTCTGCGGTAAAAACCATACTGCAGGAGACGACGGCGATTATCGCGGCGGCTGCGGCATCAACCGCAGCCACCACTTAGATCGAGGCAGATTACTTCTTCATCTGCTTAGCGCGGGAAGCGGCGCGCTTGCGGTCGGTGGCGGAAAGCTCCAGCTTGCGCACGCGCAGCACATCTGGGGCTACCTCGACGCACTCGTCGTTGCCACAGAATTCCAGTGCCTCTTCCAGCGAGAGCGTGTGGGCCTTGGCCAGGGTGACCGTGGCGTCTGCGGTGGCAGAGCGCATATTGGTCAGCTTCTTTTCCTTGGTGATGTTGATGTCAATATCCTCATCGCGGTTATTGGCACCCACGACCATGCCTTCGTAGGCCTCGGCGCCTGGCTCGACGAAGAAGTTGCCGCGGTCAGCCAGCTGCATCAGTGCGTACTGGGTGATCTGGCCGCTACGGTCAGCCACCAAGGAGCCGGTGGCGCGGGACTTAATCTCGCCGGCCCAGACATCGATGCCATCGGAGATGGAGTTGGCGATGCCGGCACCGCGGGTCTCGGTCATGAACTGGGTACGGAAACCGATGAGGCCACGGGCGGGAACGCGGAAGATCATGCGCACCCAGTCGCCTTCGCGCACGTCCATGGACTGCATCTGGCCCTTGCGGGAGGCCAGCAGCTGGGTGATGGCACCCTGGTGCTCTGACGGGGAGTCAATGGTGAGGATCTCATAGGGCTCATAGGTCTTGCCATCGATCTGCTGGGTAACTACCTGCGGCTTACCAATGGTCAGCTCGAAGCCCTCGCGGCGCATGGACTCGATGAGCACGGAGAGAGCCATCTCGCCGCGGCCCTGGACCTCCCAGGTATCGGGGCGCTCGGTGGGCAGCACGCGCAGGGAGACGTTACCGATAAGCTCCTGCTCCAGGCGGGCCTTAACCATGCGGGCGGTCAGCTTGGTGCCGCCGCCGCGGCCTGCCATCGGCGAGGTGTTCACACCGATGGTCATGGAGATGGCCGGCTCATCAACGGTGATGCGCGGCAGGGCCTCTGGGTTTTCTGGATCGGCGATGGTGTCACCAATCATGACATCGGAGATACCAGAGATGGCGACGATATCGCCGGCGATGGCCTCTTCGGCCGGCTGGCGCTCGAAGCCGACGGTGCGCAGCAGCTCGGCAACCTTGACGGTCTTGGTGTGTTGGTTGCCCTCATCGTCGTAGTGAATCCAGGCCACCTGCTGGCCCTTCTTGATGCGGCCGGCGTAGATGCGCAGCAGCGCAATACGGCCGAGGAAGTCGGAAGCGTCAAGGTTGGTAACGTGCGCCTGCAGCGGGGCATCGACGGTAGCGGAGGGCTCGGGCAGGACGTTGTAGATGACATCGAACAGCGCCTGCAGGTCCTCGCTATCGGGAACGTTGCCATCGCCCGGGTTCTCGGTGGAAGCAACGCCGGCGCGGCCGGAGGCGTACAGAACCGGGAGATCGAGTAGCTCTTCAGCAGCGGCAGCGGCTTCCTCATCCTCGAGGCCAGCGGCGATTTCCAGCAGCAGGTCTTGGGACTCGGTGACAACCTCGTCGATGCGGGCATCGGGGCGGTCGGTCTTGTTCACACAGACGATGACCGGCAGCTTGGCCTCCAGCGCCTTGGTCAAGACGAAGCGGGTCTGTGGGAGGGGGCCCTCAGAGGCATCGACAAGCAGCACGACACCGTCCACCATGGAAATGCCGCGCTCAACCTCGCCGCCGAAGTCGGCGTGGCCCGGGGTGTCGATGACGTTAATGATGAGGTCTGCGCCGTCTTTGCCCAGACCCTGGCGGCGGATGGCCGTGTTCTTGGCCAAAATGGTAATGCCGCGCTCGCGCTCCTGATCGTTGGAGTCCATGACGCGGTCCGTGTGCTCACCGTGTTCGCCAAAAGCACCGGACTGCTCCAGCATGCCGTTGACCAACGTGGTCTTGCCATGGTCAACGTGCGCGACAATGGCAACATTACGGAACTCGGTATTACTCACTAGTTGGGTTCTCCTTCGGAGGATCTACAAGCGCTGGTGCGCGAGAAATGTTCTTGAACGACGTCCTACGATACCCCCTAACAGGGCATAGTGCAGCATTGGGGAGCCAAGACGCGACCTATGCCACCCCGTAACGCCTCGCGTGCCTGAAACGACCTAGTACTTGACACTTCCCAGCGGATAACTATCGTTACTAGAGTTATTACTGTTACTGCTGTGACCAATGGGGCTATACTACTTTCCCCGCGAGACAATAAGGACCTGATACCGTGAGCCACGCCCAAACTTCTTGGCGCCTAAGCGGCCGCACCGGCTACATCGCCGCTGCCACCGCTGCGCTTATTGGCCTCGCCTCTCCCCTGGTAGCGCCCGCACAGGCCTTCGCCCCAGATCTTTCCTCACTGGCACAGCAGCACATGCCCGCCAGCCCCTTGGATGAGCTCGGCCGCCCTACCCCTGAAACCCAGGACCGCGTGCGCGCCTTTGCTGCGCAGCCGTGGATCCCCGAAGACGCCCGCAATACGATCTTGTCCGCCTTGGACTTCTTCGCCGGCACCGGCGACGGTGGTGGCGGTGTGCCCATGCCGCAGGGCGATAACCCGTACTTCCGGCAGTTTTATTGGCCCACCGTCTCCGCGAACTGCATCGGCGGCACCAACGCCGCCACCGGCTCTGGCATCGCGGTACCTGGCCCTACAGAAATTCCCGCCCCCGGCGCCGGCGAGGGCGAAACCGTCTTCCTCTTTACCGCCTTGGGCACCCCACCGGCAGCACCGGACCAAGGAGGCATGAACGTGCAGTGGTTTAATATCAATACCCTGCAAAGCGGCATTACCCCGCTGCACAATAACGGCATCAACCAGGATGGGCCCACAACGCTTTCTGGCACGGCCCACACAGGCAAGGGCCTAGTCATCGCGCTGCTCTCCGGTTCCGTTAATACCACCGAGGCACGCTGCGATTTCGTCCCCACCGCCGCCTTCCTAGAGGTGAAGTAATGGCCGTTGATCTCCACCCAGTCAAGCGGGAGACCTTTAATACTGCGGCCTTCACCAATACCGATCCCAAGGGCTACCTGCGCCAAGTCGATACCTATACCGAAACCGAGTTTGGCTTGTATATGGCACGCGGTGCCGATCACCCGCGTTTTGGCTACCTCGAATCATGGCTGCTGCCAAGCCTCAACCTGCGCGCGAATATCTTCCACTTCCGCCCCGGCGTCGAGGTAGAGCAGGACTTTTATATCGACGTCGCCGAAATCCAGCGCCAAGGCAATGAGTGGACCACCCGCGATCTCTACGTCGATTTAGTCACCACCACCGGCGAGCCCATCACTGTCCTCGACATCGACGAGCTCTCCGCAGCGACGTCCGCTGGCCTCATTTCCGCCGAGGACGCCGAACTCGCCATCGACACCACCCTGAACGCGGTCGAGGGAATTACCCGCCACGGCGACGACGCAATGGCCTGGCTTGCCCACCACGGCATAGACTTGTCTTGGTCAGAAAACGTCACTTTAGCCCCCGAAGGATAAGCCATGGCCGGTGGCCTTTTTGCCCTGCTTGACGATGTCGTTTTAATAGCCCGCGCCGCCGCCTCCAGCGTCGACGATGTGGCCGCCTTAGGCGGCAAGACATCTATGAAGTCTCTCGGCGTCGTCGTCGATGATGCCGCAGTGACCCCACAATACGTCGAGGGCATAAAACCGCAGCGCGAGCTGCCGATGATCTGGCGTATCACCAAGGGTTCGCTCATCAACAAGCTCGTCATCATTTTGCCGATTGCGATGATCCTGTCTTGGATTGCGCCGTGGGCGCTCACGCCCATCTTGATGTGCGGCGGTACCTATTTATGCTTCGAAGGCGCGGAAAAGATCCTCTCCTTCTTCCACTCCTCCCCTAGCGAGGCCACCGATACCGTCCAGAACAAGGGCCCAGAGGCCGAAGATAGCCTGGTGAAGTCCGCCATTACCACCGACCTCATCCTGTCTGCTGAGATCATGGTGATTTCCTTAAATGAGGTCATCGATCAACCCTTCTGGCTGCGCCTCGGTGCGCTTATCGCCGTCGGTATCATCTTGACCTTGGGCGTCTATGGCGCCGTGGGATTGCTGGTCAAGATGGATGACATTGGCCTGGCCTTAACCCGGCGCCGCGATGGCAATTCCCTGCTAGGCAATACCTTGGTCAAGGGCATGCCCATCGTGTTGGACATCATCGGCATCATCGGTACAGCCGCCATGTTGTGGGTAGGCGGACATATCGTCACCTCGGGACTCCACGAATTCGGAGTAGACCAGCCGCACGGGTTTATCGAGGCTGCCACTGAACATATCCACAATGGCGCGCTGAGCTGGCTGGCCGAAACCGGCCTGTCCATGGTGTGCGGGCTCATCCTCGGACTTGTCATCGCCAGCATCGTCATGGCCGTCAAAGCCTCGACCGGCTCACCGTCTGCCACCTCGGCAGCGCAGCACTAATTTACATAAACAGCATGAGCGATACCGCCATAATGGCCATACCGGCGATAAGGCCGTAGATGGCGTAGTGGTGTTCACCAGTTTCTTCCGCGGTGGGAAGCAGCTCATCCAGGGAGATAAACACCATGATGCCGGCTACGGCGGCAAAGCTAATGCCCATGGTGGCCGGCCCCAATACCGGTAAGAGCAGACCAAAGCCGATGAGTGCGCCCAGCGGTTCAGCCAGCCCGGAAAGCGTAGCCCACCAAAAGGCCTTCTTGCGCGAGCCGGTCGCCTCCCGCAGCGGCACCGCGACGGCGATGCCTTCCGGGATATTATGGATGGCAATCGCCACTGCCACCGGAACAGCAATCTCCTTAGACTCCAGGCCGGCTAAGAAGGTGGCAAAGCCCTCCGGGAAATTGTGCAAGCCCAGCGCTACCGCGGTAAATACGCCCGTCTTCATCAACCTGCCGCGCCGGGCATCTTCTTCCGTCGTGCCCGGTTCGTGCGGGTTGATCTCTTCTGGCACTATCCGGTCAATAATCGCGATGACCGCAACGCCAGCGAAGAAGGCTCCTACCGCGGCCCAGGTGCCGGGTTTTTCGCCGCCGAGGGCATCGCTAAGTTGCGCTATGCCCTCCGGCAGGATTTCCATGAAGGAGACATAGAGCATCACACCCGCCGAAAGCCCCAGGGCCGCGGCCATAAACGCGGGCCCTGGCTGGCGCTTTCCCACCGCCAATGCCCCGCCGATGGAGGTGGACAGGCCCGAGAGCAGGACCAGTCCAAAGGCGAAGGCGAACGTGGACAAGGTCATAGTCTGTGACTGTACCTGACAATAATTATCAAGCCTTAATGGGAAGGCGGGGTCTGTGCATCGTCTTCGCCGGAGCCGGATACGAACTCGCCATCGGCCACCGAAGGATCATCTTCCACGTAACGGCCAGCTTCGTAGTCATAACCAATGGCATGGCCTTCCTCATCGGTGCGCGCGTACCACTCCGTGACCTCTGCGGCGGTGGAGTTAAACTTGCCGCCGGTGGCGTAATCGGAATCTCCCGTTGTGGGCTCGATAGACAGGGCAAAATTATCGCCGTAATCACGCACGCCGTGGATGACAGCATTGGAGACGGCCTGGTGCTCGTAATAGTGGCGGATCGATGCTGGATCATGGCGCAGTTCTCTAATGAGGGCAATGCACATCAGCGAGATGATGACGGCAAAAGGAAGCGCCGTAATGGTGATTAGGTTTTGCAGGCCTTGCAGCGCGTTTTTGCCGCCGGACATGAGGATAACCACGGCGATGCCCGCCATACAGAGCACCCAAAAGACAGTAACAGTGGCTTTCGGCTGCGGGTTGCCGCGCTGGGTGAGCTGGGAATTGACCAGCGAGGCCGAGTCCGCGGTGGTGATGAAAAATACCACTAGCATGACGATGACCAGCGGGGCCATCCAATTGGATCCGGGGAAATGGTCCAAGACGTTGAAGAAGATGTCTTCGGCCGCCGGCATGGAATCGATGGTGCCATCGGGGGCGATATCGCCATCGCGGCGCTGCAGCCAAATGGTGGTGCCGCCCAAGATGGTGAATGCTGCGATGATGATAGCAGAAGGAATAAACAGCACGCCAAGGACGAATTGGCGGATGGTGCGCCCGCGGGAAATCTTGGCCACGAATACGCCAACGAACGGCGACCACGATACCCACCACGCCCAGTAGAACGTGGTCCACGAGGATAGGAAGGAGACCATATCTTCGCCCTCTCCCATGTTGGCGGACAACATTTCGGGAGTGTTGTCGAGGTACTCAATAATGACCGCGGGCATCATATTGGCCAGGAGAGCAGTCGGTCCGATGACGAAGAAGAAGATCGCGATACCCAGCGCCAATGCCAGGTTGATATTGGATAGCCACCGCACGCCCTTAGCTACACCAGACACGGCGGAAAAGATGGTGCCGATGGAAAGCACGACAATGATGACCAAGGCTGCGGTATTGCCAGTGGTAGACCAACCGCTGACGATTTCCACTCCGCGGCCGATCTGTAGCGCGCCAATTCCCAAAATGGCCGCGGTACCAAAGAGGGTGGCGATGATCGCCAGGCCATCGATAATGCGCGCCGGTGTGGAATCGGTGGAGCGGTTGCCAAAAAGCGGCATCAAGATGGAGCTCATGAGGGGTACGCGACCGCGGCGGAAGGACACATAGGCCACGCACAGCCCGACGATGGCGTAGATGGCCCACGCATTAAGGCCCCAGTGCATGGCCGATTGGGCGAGCGCGCCGAGCACCGCTTCATCGCTGGCGGCTTCATAGGCGCCTGGGCGCGGTGAGAGATAATGAGTGAGCGGTTCGTAGGGTCCGAAGAAGATAAGCCCGATGCCGATGCCCGCACCAAAGAGCATGGCGGCCCAGCTAATCGTGGAAAACTCCGGCTTTTCACCATCCACGCCGAGTGGGATTTTTCCGTATTTGGAAAAGGCGAGGATCAACAGCAGGAACATCAGGCAGGTGGCCAGTGCAGTAAAGATCCAGCCTAGGTTGCGCATGACCCAGTCCAGGGCGATGGAGGAGGTATTAAAAACCTGTTCGGGAGCGAGCACGCCCCATATTACGAAGGCGATAACGAGTCCACCGACGACGCCCAGGATGGTCTTATCCACGCTGTATTTAACCTTCTGGTCCTCAATGGACACGCCAGGAACCAAGGCAGGGTGAATATTGTGCGGGTAGATGATGTCGTGCAGTATGCGTTGTGCGCCGCGCACGCGCTTTTGACTTTCTTCCGTATTATTAACGTTCTCCAGCCCACTGGTGGTTCCGTTATCGGGCCGGGACGATGAATTAGATGACAAAGCCCTACTCCTATTTCATTATTCACTATTCAACTTGTGGGAATTATTAACACGTTAACGAACAATGCCGAAAACCACCGGCTAAGCAATGTTTTACCCCCACATGCGTAAAATGAAACCCGTACGTTACGCCCCGCTTTGAAGCTTTGGAGTTACTGTCTTCCTATGGTGCCTTACCCGCTTGCTACCAGCTACTTCGGTGTTGAACACGTCGCTATATTGGAACATGTTATCTCCGGCACGGTGCTCAGCATCCCTGGTATGGGTAGTCAGCCCGCGCTTATCGATGTCTCTCTAGAGCCCGATACCTACTCCAACGGCTGGCGGGTGCGTTCGGAGTTTGGCTTCATCGGGTTTCTCGATGAGGTAGAGGCAGCCGAATACCCGGACCTGCACCGGTTGAAGGCATCGCAAGCCACCCCGCAGACAGTAGCCACGGTCGGCATTGTTGAGGGCGAACTCGAGGTTGCCGTCTCCCTCGGGCTGTGGCCGTGGATGGTGCCGGTCAATGACCAGCCGGCCGAATCGGCGTTGCTCGCCGGCGGCCACGGTGCAGTCGTTGATACTGCGGCGGGCGACCTGACCGAGTCGCAGCTATCTCACTTTGAAACGCAGCAGTTCTTTGTCACACTCAAAGTCATCGATGATGCCGTCGTGGCCGCCTGCGGCGATACTGTGCTCGGCCCGTGCGGCGCGTTGAGCCAGTTGCCTGGCCTGCGCACCGCGTATGCGGCGGCGCAAGAAGCCGGTACCACGATGGCCGCCCGTGCGTATAGCGCCGGTGGGATGATCGCGGTCGATATCCCCGCAGCGGATTCCCCAGATAGCGAATTATTCTCCCCGGCGGTGCCACCCCTGCGGGTGCCGTCTGGCCGCACCGCGCTTCCTGGTGCCACTACGTCCCACCGGGCCACCCCAGCTCCGCCCGAGGAGTGGGAGTTCGCGCTGGAGTCCGCTGACATCGCCGGCGATCTTCCCACAGGCACGCGGCGCCCGGTCAGTCCCAATACCGACGCGGCCACGGCAACCACAGGTTCTGCAGAAGCCCCGCCCGCGACGCCCAGCGCTACCTCGGAGAACGGCGCTGCCGCAGAGGACAGTGCTGCCCCAGAGGACGGCGCCACGGTAGGCATAGACAAAGAAGAAAAGGCATCTCCCACCCCGCCGGCGCCTCGTGCTCGCGACAACGATGAG
Organism: Corynebacterium sp. KPL2895; assembly: GCF_040225815.1. Taxonomy (NCBI): domain Bacteria; kingdom Bacillati; phylum Actinomycetota; class Actinomycetes; order Mycobacteriales; family Corynebacteriaceae; genus Corynebacterium; species Corynebacterium sp. KPL2895. The sequence continues at coordinate 60,455 of NZ_JBEHFY010000002.1, read as the reverse complement.
GCCGCAGCACCACCCGCTAGCAGTGGCTTGGCCGACTTGGTCTCATCCATGCCGGGCTCACAAAACCTGAGCTGGCGCGCACTTCCCGTCGCGGAGGAACCGGGCCGTTTTTCTTCCGAATCCGCCCGCGTGCGTGCCCGGCGCGTGGCGCGCGAGCAGTCCCGCCCGCGCGGCGGCAATCACCGCAAATAGGTCGGCCGCACTTGCTTAGCGCAGTGTGCGCTTGCCGCCTTCGCCGCGGCGGGTAATGCCGTGGGCATCGAGGTATTCCAGCAGCGGGATGGCCACCCGGCGGGTGGTCCCTAGCGCTTGGCGGGCGGCGGACAGGGTGAAGGGCTGCTCGAGTTGTGAGAGGCGCTCCCGCGCCTTGCCCGGCGCGTCCGGTAAGAGGATGATCCCGTCTTTCAGGCGTAATAGGCGCCCGGCGCGCTCGGCGGCGGCCAGTTCTTTCTCGCTCAGCCCCAGCTCTTTAAGCTCGTGCACCTCCGGTGCGGCGAAGGGCTCCTTTTCTAACATGCGCTCTAATTCGGCCACGGCGGACTCGGCGGCGCCAAGATCCACGGTGTGGCCCGGCAGGCGGATAAGGCCTTCGGATTCTTCCGCGTGGGCAGCGGCCACCGCTAGGCGCAGCAGCCCCTCTTCCTTAAGTCCCAAGGCATCGAGTGCCGCCTTGCGCGGCATGCCCGGTGCGAGCGGATTGGCCGCGGCGTGCTCCTGCAGCGCGGTAGTCAGCGCTTCTTTCCAGCGCGTTACCTGGCGGGCGGCAATCCACCACTGTTGAAAGTTAATGATGCCCGACGGCGTGGCATCGGTGTCATAACCATCGAGTTCCAGGTCCGCGCGCCGGGCATAGCCCACACGCTGCAGGTAGGAGGAAGGATTGCGGAAAGAGGTGTGCTCCGCCAATGCCTCGGCACGCTTGCGGGCGGCACCGCGGCGGTCTAGCTCCGGCGGGCGCACGTCGATGACCTCCACGCCGGCGCTGACATGGCGACCACCGGGGCTGCGGACGACAAGGCGATCCAGGATGATCAGCGGCATAGCGCGCGATAGGCGCAGGCGGGCGAAATCCGCTGACAGCGGCCGCAAGTCTGCTTCTACCCCCGCGGTCCCGCAGTGGACCACGAGGTTATCGGGCAATTCATCAAGTGCGGTGCCAAAGGTGCGGTGGACGTCTACGGTATCGATAGCGCGCCACGCACCTGAGGTAAGCAGCAGGTCACCGCGGTGGATATCGGCGGCACCGACCCCGCGCAGGTTGACCGCGGCACGTGTTACGGGGCCCAGGGGTTCCTGCGCGGTATTTTCGCTGTGCAGGCCGCGGATCTCCACGCGGTTGTCCCCTGCCGCGGTGGAAAGAACCAGGGAATCGCCGGTGCGCAGCGTGCCGGCGCTGAGCGTCCCGGTCACCACGGTTCCCGCGCCCTTGACGCTAAAGGCACGATCGATCCACAGCCGCACCGGGGCATCTATCGCGGGGGCGGGCACGCGGGCCACCAGTTCATCGAGCGCCGCACCCAGTTCCGCCAGGCCTTCGCCGGTGTGGGAGGAGACGGGGATAATGGGGGCATCGGCAAGCGGCGTGGCAGAAAACTGCGTGCGCACTTGAGCGGCGACCTCCGCGCGGCGCTTTTCATCGGCGCGGTCGCTGCGGGTCAGGGCGATAATCCCGTGCTCGATACCCAGCGCGTGCAGCGCATCGCGGTGGTCGGTGGATTGGGCCTGCCAGCCCTCGTCCGCGGCAACCACGAAGAGCACCACGGAGGCCGGGCCTACACCGGCGAGCATATTGCCAAAGAACTTTTCGTGGCCGGGGACATCGACAAACGCCACGTCCGCACCAGAGGGCAGCGCCGTCCACACAAAGCCCAGGTCAATAGTGAGCCCGCGGCGCTTTTCTTCGGCCCACCTATCCGGATCCATATCCGTTAAGGCGCGCACCAGGCTGGATTTGCCGTGATCCACGTGGCCGGCGGTCGCGATAACGTACATCTACATCACCGCCCGGATGGCCGCGATGAGAACCTCATCCTGGGTCTCGGGCACGCAGCGCACGTCGATGAGGCAGCGGCCCTGGTGCTGGCGCGCCACCACCGGCGGGGTGTGCTGGCGCAGCTTTGGTGCCAGTTCCTCCGGCAGGGATACCGCAACGCCGGGCAGCGGGTACTCGGGGGCTCCTCCCCCGCCCACGCGGCCTGCGTGGTCGACAACCTCGCCGCCCACCGCCGCGGCGATGGCCTCGGTGCGCGCGCGGTGGCACGCCGGGTCAAGGTGGAGCGCCTGCTGCACCGCATTGGCAGGCGTTGTGATCGCTGCTTCTAAGGCATTGAGCCGCAGCTTATCGATGCGCACCGCCCGCGCCAACGGGTGCTTCTTCACCGCCGCAATCGCGCCCTTAGTGCCCAACAGGATCCCGGCCTGCGGCCCGCCCAACAGCTTATCGCCCGAGGCGATGACAATATCCGCCCCGGCCTTGAGCTGCGCGTGAATATCGGGCTCGTCTGGCAGGACCGGATCATGGGTGAGCAAGCCTGAGCCGAGATCCACGATAAGGTTCGTGTCTTGTTTCTTCGCCAGCTGCGCCAACTCGCCCACGCCCACAGAGGAGCTAAAACCTTCAATCCGAAAATTGGACGGGTGCACCTTCAAAATCGCGCCGGTCTCCTCCCCCAGCGCGCGTTCATAATCGTTAAGGTGCGTCCGGTTGGTCGCGCCTACCTCCCGCAGGCGCGTCGCGGTGGATTCAATCAGCTCCGGTAGGCGGAACCCCGCGCCGATTTCAATGAGCTCGCCGCGCGAGATGATGATCTCCTTGCCCGGGGCCAACGCGGCCGTGGCCAGCAATAGGGCCGCCGCACCGTTATTGACCACCAGTGCATCCTCCGCGCCGGGGCAGGCCGCCAATAGGGCCTGGGTGGCACCGGCGCCGCGCCGGGACGAGCGCCGCCCGGTGTCTAAGTCCATTTCCACGTCGGTATATCCGGCCGCGTCCTGCAGCGCGGCTATCGCAGCCTCTGGCAGCGGGGCGCGGCCCAAGTTTGTATGGATGATGACGCCGGTGGCGTTGATGACCGGCTGCAAGGAATGGGTGCTGTGGTCAGCCAGCCTTCGCGCTATTTCTTCTTCTACGCCGGTAACGGGCACCTCCCCGCGCCGGGCGGCGGACAGCACTCCTTTAATCGTTGCGCGGACGGCGTGTTCTGCGATTATCTCCCGCGCGCTTTCTACTGCGGGGAGCCGCAAAAGCTCATCCATGCGGGGTAAATTCCGGCGGGGATCACGGGCATTATTCGCGGGGCGACCAGCGTGATGGCTCGGCACTCGTTTTCCTCCTTGCGCGCGTATGGCGGAGACGGACAGGAATCGAACCTGCCAGACCGAGATGCTCGGCCTCACCGGTTTTGAAGACCGGGGCGCCCACCAGGACACGTACGCCTCCGCCTGGCTACTTTACAGATCCCCCGCGCACCCCACCGCCGCCGCCCCACCACTTTCCGGCGGGTAAAATGACCAGCATGACCGAGCAGATTAATTTAACCTCTTTCGCCGCCGGTGGCGGCTGCGCCTGCAAGATTCCCGCCGGGGAATTGGAATCGGCGGTAGAAGGGCTCATCGGTAAGGCCGATCCCAATGTCCTGGTCGGCCTCGACGATGGCGATGATGCTGCAGCAGTCAAGATCGACAACGGCCTCGCCGTGATTTCCACCGCGGACTTTTTCACCCCCATGGTCAATGATCCCTATACCTGGGGCCAGATCGCCGCAGCCAATGCGCTATCCGATGTCTACGCTATGGGTGGCACCCCCATTACCGCCATCAACCTCGTGGGCTGGCCCAATGAAAAGCTTGGGTTGGACGTCCTGCGCGAGGTGCTGCGCGGCGGCATGGATAAAGCCACCGAGGCGGGCATTTCCATTACCGGCGGCCACTCTATTACCGCCCCAGAGCCGCTGTACGGCATGGCGGCGACGGGCATCGGCGATCCCGAAAAACTCATGCGCAACGATGCCGCGGAGGCCGGCCTGCCCATTACGCTGACCAAGCCCATCGGCGTGGGCATTTTGAATAATAAGCACAAGGCCACCGGCGAGGTATCCCAAGCAGCCATCGATTCCATGACCGCGCTCAACCGCCAGGCCGCCCAGGATGCGGTTGCCGCCGGTGCGCGCGCGGCCACCGATGTCACTGGCTTCGGGTTACTGGGCCACCTGTACAAGATGTGCCGCGCCTCCGGGGTGTCGGCCGAGCTGGACCTTTCCGCCGTGCCCACCGTGGACGGTGCCACCGATGCCCTCGCGGAAGGCTTTATCCCGGGCGGCTCCCGCCGCAACCTGGATTGGGTGCGCCCGCACCTGCAGCCCTCCTCCCTTACGGAAGAAGAGCTAGTGCTGCTTGCCGATGCCCAAACCTCCGGTGGCCTCCTCATCATCGGCGAAGTCCCGGGCTACCCCGTTATTGGTCGCACGACGCCGCTATCTAACGATTCCTACATCACCATTTCCTAAGATGAACCACCGCCTTTTTAGCCTGCCCCTTGCCACCCTCGCCCTCGGTGCGGGCCTTGTCGCCTGCGCCGACGGGAGCACCAACCGCGGCTGCTCACCCATCGAATTATCGGAGCTGCGTACTTCCCTGCCCGACACCCTCATCGGCGCTAACCAGGAACCCGATTCCACCAGCGATGAGAATGACTCCTTCTCCGTGCTCTACGGCGGCGACTCGCCGGAGAAGGTTAGCGTACTGGGCACGAAATACGAGTCCGATAACGAGGTCGTATGCCCTGATGACCCAGATGCGGCGGCAGAGCGCTACTTGGAACTGGTCAATGAGGACATCGATAAGCAAAATGCCGCCCAAGGCCGCGCGGGAAATGAGTACAAGCCATTCGATTTCACCGCAGCGGACCGGCATTTTTATTGCTCGGCCTGGGAGGTCGAGGATGCCATCTCGACCACCTGCGTGACCACGGTCCATGACGCGGCGGTCAACTACTATCTCCACCGCGATTCCGAGTCCTTAGAGGCGGAGCAATCGCGCATGCAGGAGATCGGCGAAGAGCTCGCCGATTCCTTCGCCAACCTCGACTAAACCTGGCTGGCCCTGCGCTAACCTGCGCTGAGCACGTCAGTGGCAAGACCCTGCTCGCGCCGGCGCCGCTCCGCGCGGCGTTTTTGCGGCCCCATCGTGGTAGCCGGGTTCTTGACCGCTTCCAGGCCCGCGTTGAGCACGCCAAAGCGCGTGCACGCAGAACCGGCAAGCAAGGCCAGGCCCGAAGCCACAGACACGGCGCGGGACTTCGTCGCCGCCGCCACCGCACTGCCCACGCCGCCAGAGGCAATCAAGTATTCCGAGGCGCGCATGAGCTTTCCCGGCGTTCCGTGATGCAATTCCTCGCGCGGCTCCGGCTCCATATTGCTTTCAAGCACCTTCGTCGCCGCGATATCGCTGGCCGCAGCTGCCATGCCCAAGGCACGGGCGGGCCCGGCGTGCTTTACCGGAGTGGTCACCATGGCCAGGCCAGAGGCTGCCGCCGAAGCCGAAGATACAAAGACATAGGGCAAGTGCCGCTTCATGTCATTCCACACTGGGTTGGACGTATTAGACAGCAATACCGCCGTATATCCGGCCAACGGGCCACCGAGCACACTAGTGACCACCCCAGCCGGAGTCGCGGCCTTGCCCAGGCTCGCGCGCAGCCACTTCGGCAGCGGCAGCTTCCGCTTGGTCGCGTTATCCACCTCTACCGCGGCCGGAATGGCCGCCGCGGTGGAAAAGCCCGCAAGCAGCCACGATCCGAGCGACATCGGCGAGGTCACCTTGAAGACGCGGAACATATTCAACGCGCGCTCCGGCCGGCCTAGGTCCAAAATCAAAAAGACCGATCCTGCGGCCGCCGCGCCAAAGGCCGCTACCCGCGTGGTCCGGCGCAAAGGTGCGTTGCCTGCGGCCTGTGCACCGGTAGCCAAAAGGCCCGATCCGCCGGCTATACCGCCCAAGAAGAAATACCCACCGATGGGCCACTCCCACGGCGGGGCCTTAACCACGGGCCTGCCGTAGTAGGAAGAAAACTCAAAGTCTTCTGCCATCCGCTCCTCTTTGGAGCCATCCTGCGCACCCGCGCCCGGGCGCTTGCGCTTCTTCTTGCGCTTTGGTCCGTCGAAATTGCGGTAGCGATTCGGCCGCTCCGGTTGCGGTGGCCGGTACTCATCAAAACCGCTCATTTGCGCCCTCCAATCAAAAAGGAACCCGCCACGGCGAGTGCCATCCCACCGATGGCCTTGGCCGCTGTCTTATACATGCTCGGCAAATCCGCAGTGGGCACGCGCGGGTCCGGCGGCAGGCCATAAACCTCTGGCGAATCTAGCAATAAGAAGATAGAGCCGGTTCCGCCCACGCCATCATTGTCATTGGCGCCATAGAGCCGCGCCTCCGTTATTCCCTGCTCGTGCAGGACGCGCACGCGATCCTTCGCCGCGGCCAGCATATCCTCATAGGTACCAAACTGGATAGAATCCGTCGGACACGTCTTGGAACACGCCGGCTGCTCGCCCTGTTTCAGGCGGTCGTAGCACATGGTGCACTTCTGGGCGACGCCCACATTCTTAATCGGCATTGCCTCACCCGGCGTGTGATCCGTGCCTTGGGACTTGCGCTGCTTGAGCTTTTTGAGCACGTTGATGCCGGCGTGCGAATTATCCTGATAATCCACAGTCGCAGTCTTATCGTATTTCAACGACACCCCGCCATCATCGCGGCGTTCGATGACGCCGAAGGGACACCCCGCAACGCAGGTTCCGCAGCCATTGCACACATCATCTTGGACGACCACGGTGCCAAACTCGGTGCGGAAAAGCGCACCCGTTGGACACACATCCAAACACCCTGCATGCGTGCAGTGCTTGCAGACGTCCGAGGACATCAACCACCGGAACGTATCCGTATCCGGCGGCGTGGTATCGACCTCGTCAGGCTTTCCACCGATGGTGGGCATGCCAAGGGAAATAAGCTGTTTTCCCTCTTCACGAGCCTTTTCAATGCGGTCATTGTTTTGTTCCACAAAGGCAACGTGGCGCCACGTATTTGCACCTAGCGCGCCGGTATTGTCATAGGAATTACCGGTGACGTCATATCCCTCTACCGGGTTGCGGTTCCATTCCTTACACGCCACCTCGCAGGCCTTGCAGCCGATGCACACGGACGTATCGGTGAAAAAGGCCATGCGGCGGTAGGAATCATAGCCGTGCCGGCCCGCGTCCTCGGTCAGTAGATTAGTCATTTACTTACCTTCTTCGCCTTCGCTTGCCGTCTCATCATCACTACTATCTGCCCCAGACTGACCATGCTTTTCGGGCTCGGGGTTATAGGTAAACGAGTCAGGAATCGACAACAAATCATTGCCGGAATCAACGCTTAACTGCGCCCGCTCCTGGTATTGCTTGAGCAGCTTCAAGCGGCCTTCTCCCCTAGGCCTGCGGCCCGGCTGGATATCGCAGGCGCCGATCTTTGAGTTCTGAATGAACACATTCGGCTCGAGCGTAAGACCCAAGAGATCGTTGGCACCGTCACCGGCCACAGCGGTGGTCTCGGACTCGCCGTAGTGGAAGGGCAGGCCAATCTGGTGGAATTCTTCCCCATTGATCTTCAGCATCTGCATGCGATCGGTGACCAAGACCTGCGCCTCAATCACGCCGCGCGGCGAGATAATCGTCGCCCACTCGCCATTTTCCAAGCCGCGCTTTGCGGCCAAGTCCTTATCCACCTCGCAGAATAGGCCCGGCTGCAGCTCCGCCAGATAAGGCAGACGGCGCGACATCGCACCCGAGGTGTACATCTCCGTGAGGCGATAGGTAGAAAATACGAACGGAAAAACCTCCGCACCGGGCATGCCCGGTTCTGGACGCTGCAAGTTGTCCGGGCGCTTGATGGTCAAGCGCGTCGGCGATTGCTGCTGCTTATACAGCACGTTGGTCACCGGAGACTCCTGCGGCTCGTAGTGGGTGGGCAAAGGGCCATCGGAAAGCCCGGAAGGCGCAAAGAGCCACCCGCGACCGTCCGCCTGCATGATGAAGGCGTCCGTGCCATCAAGGGCGTCCGGACCGACGGCATCGGCGGGAGCCTTATACTCGGGCGACTTCGTCACCGGGAAGTCAGGGACGTCATCGCCTACCCACTTGCCCTGGGCCTCGTCCCACCACACGTACTTCTTGCGCTCGGACCACGGGGTGCCATCCGGCTTGGCCGATGCACGGTTGTACAAAATGCGGCGGTTAGCAGGCCATACCCAGCCCCACTCGGGCGCGACCTCGTTCTGCTCCGAACCCGGGACCTTGCGCGCGGACTGGTTAACGCCGTCCTTGTACACGCCGGTGTAGATCCAGCAGCCGCCGGAGGTCGTGCCGTCATTCTTCATCTCCACGAAGGTGGGCAAAAGCTCACCCTTCTTGGGCCCATCCAGGTAGTAGCCGTTGATCTCCTTGAGGACATCCTCGGAGTTCGGCTCGCCTTCCTCATTTTCCACGTAATCCCACGTCACCTTCTGGAGCGGGAGATCGCGCGGATCAGTGGAATCGCGCAGGCGTTCCTTCAGCTTCTTGCCCAGCTGGTAGAAGAACCACAGCTCGCTCTTCGCATCGCCTGGCGGCGGCGCCGCTTGGAAGCGCCACTGCAGCATGCGCTGCGTCTGGGTAAAGGTACCGGCCTTTTCCACGTGGGTAGCTGCGGGCATTAAGAAGACTTCGGTCTCGATGTCTTCCGTCTTCAGCTCGCCGTTTTTGATCTCCGGCGCATCCTTCCAAAACGATGCGGTTTCGATTTCCTGGAAATCGCGCACCACTAGCCACTTCAGAGAAGCCAAACCACGGCGCTGCATGCCACCATTGGACTGCGCCACCGCCGGATTCTGGCCAAAGACGAAGTAGCCTTCCACCTGACCATTGAGCATGGCCTGCAGGGTTTCGTAGGTGGAATGCGCGCCGGAAATGCGCGGCATGAGGTCATAGCCCCAGTTATTTTCCTTGGTCGCCGCATCTCCCCAGTAGGACTTCATCAAGGACACGGCGTAATTCTCGCCAATCTGCCAGAAGCCCTTTTGGGACTCATCCCGGATCTCATCCACAAATTCCGGCCACGTCTGCTTTTCCACGCTCGGCATGGGCAGGTAGCCGGGCAGGGAGTGGAAGAGCGTCGGGATATCCGTGGATCCCTGAATGGAGGCATGCCCGCGCAGGGCCATGATTCCGGAGCCCGGACGGCCCACATTGCCCATCAAGAGCTGCAAAATGGCAGCGGTACGGATGAACTGCGCGCCCAAGGTGTGCTGGGTAAAGCCCAAAGCATAGGCGAAACACGTGGTGTGTTCCGGATCCGAATTCTGCGCAATGGAATCCGCCAGGTAGTAGAAGTCTTCCTGCGCGATGCCGCAGGTTTCTTCTACCAGCTCAGGGGTATAGCGCGCATAGTGGCGCTTGAGAATCTGGAAGACCGAATTCGGGTGCTCCAGGGTGTCATCGCGCTCCACATTCCAGGAAGAACCTTCCGGCTTTTGCACGTACTGCCACGAATCGGTCACGTACGTGCCGGTTTCCGGGTCATAGCCAGAAAACAGTCCGTCCAGTTCCTCGGTGTCCTGGTAGTCCTCCGAGATGATCATCGGCGCATTGGTATATGCCACGACATAATCGCGGAAGTACAGTTCATTTTGGAGCATGTAATTAATGACCGCACCCAACAGCACCACGTCGGTACCGCCGCGAATACCAATGTGACGGTTGGAGAACGCAGAGGTACGCGTATACCGCGGATCCACGTGAATAATGCGGGCACCACGCTTTTTAGCTTCTACGACCCACTGGAATCCCACCGGGTGGCACTCGGCCATATTCGAACCCTCAATGACGATGCAATCAGCATTCGCCATATCCTGCAGCGGTTGGGTTGCGCCGCCGCGGCCAAACGAAGTTCCTAAACTAGGAACTGTGGCGGAGTGTCATATGCGCGCCTGGTTTTCGAGCTGCACCGCACCGGCAGCGGTAAAAAGCTTCTTGATGAGGTAGTTTTCCTCGTTATCCAAGGTCGCGCCACCAAGGCCAGCGACACCCATCGTGCGGTTCAACTTCCGCCCCGAGTCGTCGGTGTCTTGCCAGCCCTTCCGGCGCGCTTCCAAGAAACGATCCGCGATCATGTCCATCGCGGTGTCTTCATCCAGCTCCTGCCACTCGGTGGAGTGCGGTGCGCGATATTTAATCTTGGTCAAACGCGTTGCGGAGTTGACCAACTGCTCCGACGCCGAGCCCTTGGGGCACAAACGCCCGCGCGAAATCGGTGAATCCGGATCGCCCTCAATCTGGATGACCCGGTCATCTTTGACGTATACGCGCTGGGCACAACCGACGGCGCAGTATGGGCACACGGATTGCACCACGCGGTCAGCTTCCACTGTGCGCCCGTGCTTTTCCTTACTCTTAGAAGACTGCGTATTGATATCCCTGCCAAAGGGATCGCCGCTACGCAGCTGGCGCACCACCGGCCAGTTGAGAGGACTTAAGCGAGACATGACTTTAAATCTATATTTGGGCGGAAAATTTCTCTAGCAAGGTGACCCTAAGCGTTTTTCGCAACTGCGCTGATCGCGCATTCCACGCCCTGCACGACGTCCGCGAGCTCCAGCATCGGGCTGTTTTCTTTATTCTGCTCCTTAATAAACGGCACGTGGATAAAGCCTGCTTTTACCTGCGTATCTTTGAAATGGTGCAGCAGGCCATAAAACAGGTGGTTGCACACAAACGTTCCCGCGGTGGTCGAGACCCGTGCCGGAATCTCCGCCTCCTGAATCGCTGCGACCATCGCCTTCACCGGCAGGGTGGAAAAGTATGCGACTGGGCCACCTTCAACCACTGGTTCATCGATTGGCTGGTTGCCCGCATTATCCGGAATAGAAGCATCCGCCAAGTTGATGCCTACCCGCTCCGGAGTGATATGCCCACGCCCGCCGGCCTGCCCCAGGCAGACCACCGCGTCCACATCTTCTTCCTCGGCCGCAGCAATTGCCTGTTTCAGTGCTTCACCGAATACCGTTGGCACAGGGTGCTTAATAATCTGCGCGCCGCGGATTTCATCCGGCAGCCTATCCAGCGCGCGTTCTGTAGGGTTAATCTCTTCGCCGCCAAAGGCATCAAAAGCAGTTACCAGAATCTTCATCATTCCAGTATGGCAGCTAACGGTACCCCGCTGCTTTGATTAAGCGCTGTTCTCTTAGTTTGCGCGTAGTACCCAACCGCCCTTCGCGCTCACCGGCAGCGGCTTTCACCGGGGCGCTGCGCTATCGGTGAGCGCGAAGGTGAGGAAGACGAATTCGAGCGGACGGGCAGTGTATTAAATCGAGGGCGACCATTCATCTCCCCTACCCCTCCCTTCGCGCTCACGGGAGATAGGCGAGCCAACCGAGCTGATGCTCGCGGTGAGCGCGAAGGGCGGCGTTGCAGGAGGAGGGATGAAGCGCGGGGTTGCAGGAGGAAGAGATAAAGGGCGGGATGGAGGTCGCAGCTGAAGGTGAAAGCATGAGTGGATACTGAACCGCTTTATCTACAAAGCGGTCAAAGCAATTCACCTGCTGCAAACGAGACCCTTTTTCTTTGCGGTTTGACGTGTGGAATAAAGTGAAACTAGTTGAAGTTGAACAGAACCGTACTCAACAAATAGTCAGACCTGTTCATTTTATTTCTAAAGGACGTTCTATGACACAAAAAGTTTCCTCTCGCTCCAAACTTCCTAGCTGGGCAACGGGGTTTGGCGCGCAAGTCATTGCGGGCCTTATTATCGGCCTCATCCTAGGACTGATCGCATCTGGGATGAATACCGATCCTGACAACCCAGGGTGGTTAACCAACCTGCTCAGCGGTGTCGGTGGCGCCTATGTCCAGCTATTGAAGGTCATGGTTCCGCCGCTTATCTTCGCCGCGGTGGTCACCTCTGTAGCTAACCTGCGCAAGGTTGCCAATGCCGCATCGTTGGCCATTTCTACGTTGGTGTGGTTCGCCATTACGGCGTTCTTCTCCGTCATCGTGGGCATCGTCGTGGCATTAGTCATGAAGCCCGGTGCTGGCACGAGCGTCGATGCATCCGCTGCAGAGGATCCTTCAAGCGTTGGTTCGTGGACTGCCTTCTTTGAGCAGCTCCTGCCACAAAACTTCTTTGGCCTTACCGCCTCTGCCAGCGATGGCGAAATATCGCTGAACTTCGGTGCGCTTCAGCTGCTGGTTATCTCCTTGGCCATTGGCATTGCCGCCGTACAGACCGGTAAGGCAGCCGATCCCTTCCTGCACTTTACGGAGTCCTTCCTCAAGGTCATCCAGAAGGTCCTGTGGTGGATTATCCGCCTGGCACCGATTGGTACCGCAGCGCTTATTGGTAAGGCAGTTGCTACCTACGGCTGGGACGCACTTGGCTCTCTGGGCAAATTCGTCTTGGCAATGTATGTGGGCCTGGCAATCGTCTTCGCCGTGGTCTACCCAGCGGTACTGAAGTTCAACAATATCTCGGTCACGGGCTTCTACAAGCGCATTTGGCCGGTAACGTCCTTGGGCTTTGTCACCCGCTCCTCTATGGGTGTTATGCCCGCAACGCAACGCTTCAGCGAACGCGCCTTGGGCGTTCCCACCGAGTACGCGTCCTTCGCAGTGCCACTCGGTGCCACTACGAAGATGGATGGCTGCGCCTCCGTCTACCCTGCTGTTGCCGCGATTTTCGTCGCGCAATTCTATGGCGTGGACCTAGACTTCACGCAATACCTGCTCATCATTTTCGTCTCCGTTATTGGTTCCGCGGCTACCGCGGGTACCACTGGCGCGACAGTCATGCTCACGCTGACCCTGTCCACGCTGGGCCTTCCTTTGGCCGGCGTTGGTTTGCTGCTGGCCATTGAGCCCATCATTGACATGGGCCGTACGGCACTCAACGTCACGGGTCAGGCATTGTGCGCGACGGTCGTCGCCAAGCGCGCGGGCATCCAGAACCAAGAGGTCTGGGATGAAGCCGAAAATGGCGTCAAGCACATCATGGAGGAAGACTCCGACGAGGAAGTAAGCGTCAAGGCTTAATAAACGAAAATAAAGGCCCAGGGCACAGCGCCTTGGGCCTTTATTTATTGCCGGAATGGAAGTGGGCGGCGATGTGCAACACCGGCCGGCTCCACGTGGATAAATACGCTGCATCCGGCGAAAAGCTCGTCGAGGGCAACTTCGACGTCATCGGCAATCTCGTGTGAGTAGAGCACGCTCCAGTCCGCTGGCACCTCCATGGTCAGGTAGACCATTCTTTGCCTGCCGGAGGCTACCGTACGCCGATCCGTGAAAGTCACGGACTTTTCTTTTTCCAGTTCAGCTAAGAGATCCCAAATTTGATCTTGCTCTTCTTGCGGAAGGGCCTCAGAAAGCAGGCTGCTGACGGAATCGCGCAAAATCTTAAATCCCGTCCACAAGATATTGATGCCAACGGCCAAGGCCACAAGCGCATCAAGCCACAACCAGCCCGTGAGATACACCGCAGCCATGCCGGCGAGAACGCCGGCGGAGGTCCACACATCCGTAATCAGGTGGTGCCCATCCGCATTTAGCGTCGCAGACCGGTAGCACTTGCCCGCCTTAATCAGGGCCAAACCGACGCCCAGATTGAGCAACGAGGACAATAGCGACAGCGCTAAGCCCCAACCGCCTTCTTCAACGGGCTGGGGAGTAAAAAGGCGTTGGACTGCGGTGTAGATGATGGCTCCTGCCGCAATGAAAATCATCGCCCCTTCTACCAACGCGGAAATATACTCCGCCTTACCGTGGCCAAAGTGGTGATTATCATCGGCAGGCTTAGCAGCAATACGCAAGGCGCAATAACCCGCGATGGCGGCCACGAGATTCACGAGGGATTCGAGGGCATCAGAGAAGAAACCAACCGAGCCCGTCAGCCATGCCGCCAGGGATTTCAGGACAATTGTCGCCACCGCCGCGGCGATGGACAACATCATAAAGCGCTCTAAAATACGCTGCTCAGTACTTAAAGAAGACAAGGTCTACTACTCTCCCTTCGGCAACCAGAATCAGTCCGAAGGTCTCGTTCGCATCGAATGCCTCGATGCTGAGTGGCCGGGCCTTTAAGCCAGTGTGTCGACCAGTCATCGCGGCGCAGTAAGCGCCGTAGGAACTACTCCCCTTCTAGGTTCAAAGGTTAGCAGACGGCGAGAATCCTTAAACATTCAACCAAATCCTTGATCCACCCTAGCGAACGCGAGGAGCCCATATAGACGAAAAATCTCCCCACGAGCCAGAAGGTTTCTCACACTCTGGCTCGTAGGGAGTAATTAAGGCTTTAGCCTAATTTAGTGCTGACCCTCTGCGAACTCTTCGACCAACTTAGCGTTGAATGCAGGCAGGTCATCCGGGGTACGGGAGGAGACCAAGCCCTGGTCGCAGTGGACCTCTTCGTCAACCCAGGTAGCACCTGCATTGCGGAGATCGGTCTGCAGGGACGGGAAGGACGTCAAGGTACGGCCCTTGAGAGCCTCTGCATCGGCTAGAATCCAGCCGCCGTGGCAGATAGCGCCCAAGGGGCGGTCCTCGCCCATGTGCTTGCGCACGATGCTAACGGCTGCCTCATCCAGGCGGATGAGGTCGGCGTTATTGGTGCCACCAGGCAGGATGATGCCGTCGAAGGTCTCACCCTCGGAGTCCTTGGTCGTAGCATCAACGTTGATCTCGGTACCGTTCTTGCCCGTAATGGTGCCGGCCTTAGGCGCCAGAACCTTTACGGTAGCGCCGGCCTTCTGCACGGCCTCTAGCGGAGAGGTCAGCTCGGAGTCTTCAAAGTCATTCGTAGCAATGATTGCGATCGTCTTGTTTTCTAGCTCAGCCATTATTATGGCCTCCTTATTGTTGTCGGGTACGCAGATAGGATAACTCTACATTCGCGCGCTCGCCACGTTCACTACCGCGACCTGCAACAAGCTAGGTTTTAGCCGCCGATTTTGAAGTCACACACGTCGCCATCGTGCATGATGTAGTCCTTGCCTTCTTGGCGGACCTTGCCGTTGGCTCGCGCTTCGGCCATTGAGCCAGCAGCAACAAGATCGTCGAAGGAGACGATTTCTGCCTTGATGAACTTCTTTTCAAAATCGGTGTGGATTACGCCAGCGGCCTGGGGTGCGGCAGCGCCTTGCTTAATGGTCCACGCGCGGGCTTCCTTTTCACCAGCGGTGAGGTAGGTTTGCAGGCCCAAGGTGGAGAAACCAGCCTTGGCCAAGGTAGCCAAGCCGGGCTCTTCTTGGCCTACTGCCTCGAGCAGCTCGCTTGCCTCGTCCTCATCCAGCTCCAAGAGCTCGGACTCGGTTTGTGCATCGAGGAAAACGCAATCTGCTGGGGCGACGAGCTGGCGCAGTTCGTCCTTCTTGGTGGCATCGGTAAGCACAGCCTCGTCCGAGTTAAAGACATAGAGGAAGGGCTTAGCCGTCATCAGGTGCAGCTCGCGTACGAGGGAAAGATCAATCTCGCCGGTCTTGGCGGCGGCGAAGAGGGTGCGGTCATCCTCTAGGATTTCCTGCGCCTTCTTGGTGGCCTCCACAACAGGCGCCAAGTCCTTATTCTTCCGGGCATCCTTTTCTAGGCGCGGCAGGGCCTTCTCGATGGTCTGCAGATCCGCCAGAATCAGCTCTGTATTAATAACGGAAATGTCATTGCCGGGATCTACCTGGCCATCGACGTGGATGACACTGTCATCAGAAAAGGCGCGGACCACCTGGCAGATAGCGTCGGCCTCGCGGATATTGGCTAGGAAGGCGTTTCCCATACCCTCGCCCTGCGAGGCACCTGCGACGATGCCGGCAATATCCACGAAGGACACGGTCGCCGGCAAGATACGCTCGGAGTTGAACATCTTGGCGAGGGCGTCCAAACGGGGATCCGGCAGCTCCACCAAGCCCACGTTGGGCTCGATGGTGGCGAATGGGTAATTAGCCGCCAAGATTTCGGAACGGGTCAGGGCATTAAACAAAGTGGACTTGCCCACATTGGGCAAGCCGACGATTCCTAGTGTAAGACTCACGGGGCTAATCCTAACGCACCTACCGCGTTATGAGGCAAGATGGTGGGGTGAGTTCTGATAAGCAACCAACACCCGAAAAGCCACAGGCGAGCCCGGGCGATAAGATGGACGGTGACTTCGACACCAACCAATTGGACGACGTATCGCCGCACCCCCCGGGCAATCAGGTCGATCGCTCCGTCATTGCGGGCGAAATGGTGAAATCGACCTCCCTGTGGGCCGTGCGCCTGCTGATAATCGGCGTTTTCCTTTTTGCTGTATATCAGGTCCTGGGTAGCTTCTGGCAGGGCATCCTTCCAGTGCTCTTGGCTCTTATTATCTGTACAGTGCTTAACCCCATGGCGCGTTGGATGCGAACAAAGGGACTACCCGCGGGCCTGGCAGCGATTGTGACAATCCTGCTCTCTTCAGCCGCCGTCGGTGGGCTCATCGCCTCGGTGGCGCCGGACTTCATGCGGCAATCCCAGTCGCTCTACCTACAAACGGTCTCGGGCATCCAGCAGCTCCAGGTTTGGGCCCAGGGTCCACCGTTGAACCTCGATAGCGACGATATGAGCACCTATATTGACGAGGCCGCGGGCTGGTTGCAAGAGCGTGCGGGCGTTATCGCCGGGTCTGTATTTACGGGCATCGGCAATGCCACCTCATTTTTCGTTACGGTGTTCATTGTCTTGGTGCTCACCTTCTTCTTCCTCAAGGACGGCACCAAATTCCTGCCGTGGCTGCGCGATGCCACCGGCCGACGCGCCGGCTGGCACCTCACGGAATTGCTCACGCGCGCCTGGAATACCCTGGGCGGATTCATTCGGGCACAGGCAGTGGTCTCGCTTATCGATGCCATCTTTATCGGCCTCGGCCTCGTGCTTATCGGCGTGCCCTTGGCGATGGCCCTGGCAATCATCACCTTCATCGCCGGCTTCATCCCGTTCGTCGGCGCCATTGTCTCTGGCGCGCTCGCGGTGGTTATCGCCTTAGTGTCTTTGGGCTTTACCCAAGCACTGTTGGTCTTGGGTCTCGTTCTTTTGGTCCAGCAGCTTGAAGGCAATGTCCTCTCGCCGTGGCTGCAGGCGAAGGCCATGAACCTGCACCCAGTCATTGTTTTGGTCTCCGTCATCGTCGGCTCCGCGCTCTTTGGACTCATTGGTGGATTCTTGGCCGTGCCGACCGCCGCCATGATCGCGGTGGCTTATCGCTACGTCCAAGACATGATGAAGCTGCAGTCCGGGGAAAAGCACTCCTCCGAGCTCAACTACTCCACCGTCGCGGGCTACCTCATCGGCCGCTATACCGAAGAGCAAGCGCAGTACAAGCGCGAGCAATGGCGCAAGGTCCCAGAACACGCCAACCCCGATATCGCCGGCGCCGACGCGGCTTCCGATGGCGATTCCACCACGCTCGACGCCTCCGTCGACGTCGATTCCACCCCGGAGGACTATGACGAACCGAGCATGCGCTCCAACCTGCGCCGGGCGCGGGACGCCTTTGAAAATCTTTTGAACGGAGATTCGAAAAAATAGTGTGCTGTGTCGGCAGCACGTGTCATAGTGGATTCCATGACATCCACTTTGCCCGTGCTGCTGCTGTTTATCGGTCTCCTATTGGGCGCCATTCTGGGATGGTTGGCCCACTCTCATTCCACCTCCCGCTCCGCACCGAGCGAGGAGCACCGGGCGCTGCAAGAATCCCAGCGCCGCCAGGCCGAGCTGCAACCGCTGGAAAAGGCCATGGACAGGCTTGGATTCCAGCTCCAAGAATTGGAAGAAGATCGCACCGCCCACTTGGCCTCCCTGTCCAGCCAAGTGCAGGCGGTGACCCGCACCTCGTCCCGGCTAACAGAGCGCACAGATCAGCTCGTTACGGCCCTCCGCTCACCCAATGTGCGCGGGCGGTGGGGCGAGATTCAGCTAGAGCGCGTCGTCGAACTCGGCGGCATGAGACGGCACGTAGACTTCGATACCCAAGTCTCTGCCCCCTTAAACGGCCGCATCGTGCGCCCAGACATGCTCATCAACTTGGCCGGTGGCAGGCATATCATCGTCGATGCCAAGGTCCCATTTTCTTCTTACCTCGATGCGCTAGAAACCGAGGATCCAGAAGAACACGCCGGCTACCTGCGCCGCCACGCGCATCAGCTGCGCAGCCACATCCAGGCGTTGTCCCACAAGGACTATATTGAGGCCTTCCAACCCACCCCGGAATTCGTGGTGCTCTTCGTGCCAGCGGATCCCTTCCTCGATGCTGCGTTATCGGTCGATCCTGAGCTCATCGAGTTCGGTTTTGAGCGCAACGTCGTCATCGCCACCCCGAGCTCACTCTTCGCGCTTTTGCGCACGGTAGCTATGGGTTGGCACCAAGAAGATATTTCCACCAAGGCAAAAGAAGTCCAACGCTTGGGACGCGAGCTCTATTCGCGGCTCAATACCCTCTCAGATCACTACGGCAAGGTGGGTCAAAACCTCGAAAAGGCAGTAGAAGCCTATAATTCCACGCTCTCCTCGCTGGATTCGCGCGTGGGCGTGACCGCCCGCAAGCTGCACGAAATGGAGATCCCCGGCCGCACGAACAGGGCACCGCGCGAGCCCTCCCCCATTGATACGTGGCCGCGCGGGACAAATTCTTCATAAATTCTAGGCAGTTTTACTGCGTGGATATAGCCATTGGCCCGCGCCAGACGGTAGGATTTTGCGACGTGTCACTAGCCAAACAACGAAAGCCAACCGCCGCGCAGGGCCTGAGCATGCCGAACATCTCGCTGCTGAAGGGCCTTGGGCTATTGGCGGCACTTTTGCTCACCGGCGCATTGATTTCCATTCTTGCCGGCTCCATAGGCTGGATGTACGTTGCCTTCCTCATCATCAGCTCGCTGCTCATAGCGCTCATCGTTGAGGAGCGGGGATTATTCCTGTCCATCGCGTCCATCCCCATTTTGTACGCGGTAACCGTGGTGACGGCGGGAATCTTCATCACCAAGTCCAATGCTCCAGAAGGCACCAGTTTTTCTAAAACGTCGCTGCTCACCTCGGTGTATCCGCTGGTCCAGAACTTCGTGTGGTTGCTTATCGCGGTTCTCGGCGCGACGGCAATCGGCGTTTTGCGCTGGATTCGCTTCCGCAAGGCCGCACAGCGCGCTGTGAATCAGCAAAGGGTCTCGCGGCGCGCGGACATGAAGCGGGATCGTCAGAACCGCGCTGAGCGGCTTTCCGTGGCGGAACTCATGGCGCGTAATAGATCCGAAAACCCGCAGGCCTCATCCCCACGCGCCTCTCGCCGCAGATCGCATGCACAGGCGCAACCTCCGCAGAAGCCGCAGGACCGCATCCGCGGCCGCGACCGAGAAGAGCGTCGTCGCGAGCAACAGGCGGAACGCGAAAATCGCTTGCAACCCGATCCGAACCGGCGCGCGGGAGACGTGATACCACCGGCCCCCGAAACAGGTCCCACTTCCTCGATAAAAGACACTGCCAAGAAGCAGCGCTGGGACGATAACCTCTACGAATAAACTAAACCGTGAGCCCCCGGCACTCTTTAAGAGGCCACCAGGCTCACGGTTATCGTTGTTTTAGGCGTTGCAGCGCTAGGTGCGCGCGGGACGCAGAACACGCGGCAGCGCAAAGGTAATGGATTCCGTAGAGGTGGTTACTTGCTCCACGTCATTAAAGCCGCGATCATCCAAGTATTCGAGTACTTCGCGCACCAAGAGTTCCGGCACGGAGGCGCCACAGGTCACACCAACGGTCTCTACGCCGTCTAACCACGATTCATCGATTTCTGCGGCGAAGTCCACCAAGTGGGAGTCGCGCGCGCCTGCCTCGAGTGCGACTTCTACGAGGCGCACCGAGTTGGACGAGTTTTTTGACCCCACCACGATCATCAGATCGCACTTCGGCGCGATGGCCTTGACGGACTCTTGCCGGTTTTGGGTGGCGTAGCAAATATCATCTGATGGCGGGTTTTCCAGGTGCGGGAAACGCTCGCGCAGTTTATTGACGATGACGACGGTCTCATCCACCGAGAGCGTGGTCTGCGAAAGCCAGATGAGTTTTTCATCCTGCAAGTAATCTGGCAGCTTGTCCACGCCGTCGACGCCATCGACCAGGTGTGTGACATCGGGGGCCTCTCCCGCGGTGCCCTCTACCTCTTCGTGGCCTTCATGACCCACGAGGAGGATGTGGTAACCATCGCGCTCGAAGCGCTGGGCTTCCTTGTGCACCTTGGTAACCAAGGGGCAGGTGGCATCCAGGGTCAATTGCTTGCGCTCTTGCGCCTGATTGCGCACCGCCGGGGAGATGCCGTGGGCAGAGAATACGAGGTGAGCACCCTCTGGGGCTTCGGATGCCTCTTCAACGAAGATGACTCCGCGCTTGGCCAGAGATTCAACGACATAACGGTTGTGGACGATTTGCTTGCGCACATAAATGGGTGCGCCGTATTTTTCTAGCGCCTTTTCTACAGTCTCGACGGCGCGGTCCACTCCAGCGCAGTAACCGCGCGGTGCCGCGAGGAGAACATTTTTACCATCAGTCATGCCTCCCAGAGTATCGAAAGGTAAAGCAAAACAATAGTAAGGGCTATCCAGCAGCAAAAGCGCCCATCTAGGCCACCCAAGCGGGGCGGTGCTTGTCCGGAGCACCTACACTAAAAGGCACCGTATGGTGCTGTAGATGGAAAGGGTGGCTGCGTGAACCAACCGGCAAATACTCCAGAGACCCCGTGGCCTGTAGGCCAGGTCAATGACCAGGTGAAGGGGTGGATCGAGCGCCTTGGATATCTGTGGGTGGAAGGCCAATTAACGCAGATCAATTACAAGCCCACGTGGAAGCTGTCTTATCTCACCCTGCGCGATGTGCAGCAGGAAAAGTCGGTGCAATTGACCTGCTCTTCCTCAATGCTGCACAACCTACCTACACCGCTGAAGGATGGCGACCGCGTCATCGTGCACGGCAAGCCCGCGTTTTATGCCGGCCGCGGATCCTTTTCCTTGTGGACCACAGAGATCCGGCACGTGGGCATCGGCGATTTATTGGCGCGCATTGAAAAGCTGCGCGCACAGCTCGCCGCAGAAGGCCTCTTTGATCCCGCGCGCAAGCGCCCACTTCCCTATCTCCCGCAGAAGATCGGCCTGATTACTGGCCGCGGTTCTGCCGCCGAGCGCGATGTCATGGCGGTCGCCCGCGACCGGTGGCCGGCCGTGCAATTCCGCGTCATCAATACCGCTGTTCAGGGGGCAAATACCGTCCCCGAAGTGGTTTCGGCCCTGCAGGAGCTCGACGCCGATGCGGAGATCGATGTCATCATCATCGCCCGTGGCGGCGGTTCTGTCGAAGACCTTTTGCCTTTTTCTGAAGAAGCCCTGCAACGTGCCGTCGTGGCCGCCAGCACGCCGGTGGTCTCCGCGATTGGCCACGAGCCGGATAGCCCGGTGCTGGATAATGTCGCAGACTTACGCGCGGCTACACCCACGGACGCCGCCAAGCGCGTGGTCCCTTCGGTGACAGAGGAACGGGCGGTTATCGCAGAGGCGCGTTCCCGCATGGCAGCGGCGTTGCGCGGCTGGGTAGAACGCGAGCGCCGTGGATTAGATAATATCCGTTCCCGGCCGGTATTGGCCGATCCGATGACCCCGATCCACGCTCGGCGTGAAGAAGTCGAGCGCATGCGTACGAGTATGCGCCGCGAATTGCGGGTGTTGTTAGACCGCGAGACCCGGCACGTGGAGTCCCTTCGCGCACGGGTTTCTGCTTTAGGCCCTTCGGCGACGCTTGCCCGTGGGTATTCTATTGTTCAAGTCTTGCCCAAAGATGGCAGCGATCCGGAGGTAGTCAGCTCTTATGAGCAATCACCGCCCGGCGCGCAATTGCGCATTCGCGTGGGCGATGGTTCCATCACCGCCGTATCCATGGCCTCCCAGGCCGCCGATTAGCCAGAAATAGTAGGAGAATTGCTGATGTCAGATGAAACCATTGGTTCCGGCCAGCCGGGCCAGGATGCCTTTACTCCCGTAGAGGAATTGAGCTACGAACAGGCGCGCGATGAGCTCATTGAAACCGTCAAGATTCTAGAGCTCGGCCAAATGGGCTTGGACGAGTCCCTGAAGTACTGGGAGCGCGGCGAGGCACTTGCTCGCACGTGCGAATCCCACTTGGATGGCGCCTCTAAGCGCGTGGAAGATGCTCTCGAAAAGGCGGAAAACAACGAGCAACAGGCCGAGGAGGGTGAAGAGTAATGCAGATTTATGGTTACCCGGGAAAGCGGATTGATTTCGTATCCAAATCGGCATCGGCAGGCTCCATCATGGGCGGCGATTCCCGCGCGTTGGTAGAGGAATTTTTCGGGCCGGCGCATACCATCACCCAGGTTTCGACCACCGAGGAGGAACTGAGTTACTTTTCCCAGTCCATCGTGCTGCTGCTTGCCGATGCCAAGGTGGTCCAAGTCTCCATCTACCCGCAGCGTTCCCAGCGCGAGCGCGTGGACGTCTACCTAGAAAAGACGCGCCTGAGCGGGCTAGATGCGGCTGCCTTGGAAGAAGCCGCCGGTGATACTGAGGGAATCACGGTGAAAGCAGACGATGAGGGGCTCAGCGAGGTTACTTTCCGCTTATAGGCTTGGCCTTGATGAAGGCCTCGGTGGCGGCGGCGAATTCTTCATCGGGGGCTGCGCCGGAGATGATGAGGCGGGCATCACCTAGGTCAGCGATCCACAAGCGGCGCACTGAATCGTCGTCGCTCGCCAGCACGCGCACTTGGTGGCCGGCTGCCTCGCGCGTGGAGTTCAGCCCGCGATAGTTAGCGTCGTATTTTTCGCCCGCGTCTTCTGCAGAAACCTGGGTTTGGGTGGATTCCACGTAGTTTCCATCTGCGGTAAGCCAGCTGACGACAGTGGCTGTCTCGCCTCCTAGCTGCGAACGTCGGGCCGCATTGGCCTGCCAGCCTTCGGGCATCTGGGGATCTCGGATGGCGCCAACACCGGCGCGGGCCTGCGTATCCAGGAAGGTCTCCTCGTCTACCTCTTGGACTGGGCCTTGCGCTGTTTCCGGATTCACCGAGCAAAGCCCGGTTGCGCCCACCACAAGCAACATCATGAGGACCACTATGGAAAGGGACAAAATGATGTCGCGAGCGCCTTCGAAAATCTTCGGTCTTTGTTCTGCTGCCACGCGCCTTAGTATCGCATGAGCCGCCGTGAAAGTGCCACATGCCTCCCGCGTGTGCACATTCGCGCCGATAATGCTCCCCCGAGAGAGGAAAATCCCCACAAAAGGGGCCCCAAATCGGACCTATTGACACCAAAAAGTGCCAGAATAGGAAAAGTAGAACACTAAGCGCGTGGGAATTACCCCCACGGTGAGAAAACATGGAAGGCAACCACTACACATGTCCGAAAATACTTCTTATTTGCCCGACCGTAACTTGGCCATGGAGCTGGTGCGCGTGACCGAAGCCGCCGCCTTGGCCTCTGGCCGCTGGGTTGGTCGTGGCATGAAGAATGAGGGCGATGGCGCGGCAGTCGATGCCATGCGCAAGCTGATTAACTCCGTGGCAATGAAGGGCGTTGTTGTCATTGGTGAGGGCGAAAAGGATGAGGCCCCGATGCTCTTCAACGGCGAAGAGGTCGGCACCGGCGAGGGCGCGGCGATGGACATTGCCGTGGACCCCGTGGATGGCACGCGGCTGATGGCCGAGGGCCGCCCCAATGCCATTTCCGTAATCGCCGCTGCAGAGCGCGGCACCATGTATGACCCATCCGCAGTCTTCTACATGGAAAAGATCGCCGTTGGACCTGAAGCCGTCGGATCCATCGATATCAACCAGTCCGTGCAGTGGAATATCGAATCTGTTGCCAAGGCAAAGGGCCTGCGCACCGCCGATATCACCGTGGTGGTATTGGACCGTCCGCGCCACGATAAGCTCATCCAAGAGATCCGTGAGGCAGGCGCCAAGGTACGCCTCATCATGGACGGCGATGTGGCGGGTGCCATCGCCACCTGCCAGGATTCCAATTCCATCGACATGATGATGGGCATCGGCGGTACCCCTGAGGGCATCATCACCGCCTGCGCCATGCGGTGCATGGGTGGCGAAATCCAGGGCAAGCTGTGGCCAAAGGATGAAGAGGAAGCAGAAAAGGCCCGCGCCGCCGGCCACGACTTGGACAAGGTCTTAGGCACCAATGACTTGGTCTCCTCCAAGAACTGCTACTTCGCTGCCACCGGCGTGACCAACGGCGACATGCTGCGAGGTGTCTCCTACCGCAATAATGGCGCCTCCACCCGTTCGCTGGTCATGCGTTCCAAGTCCGGCACCATCCGCTACGTCGATTCCTTCCACAAGCTGGCAAAGCTGCAGGAATACTCCGTCGTGGACTACTCGGACCCCACCAAGAACTAAACCTCACCCCCAAATGGCGGGGCGGGCTCGGGCTTTTCGTGCTCTAGTTTTTAGCTTTTCGCCATACTGGGGGTAGACGCACACAATCAATTAACCGAGGTGATTTTCATGACCGAATACCGTACCGAACATGACACTATGGGCGAGGTTAAAGTTCCCGCTGATGCCCTGTGGCGCGCACAGACCCAGCGCGCGGTAGACAACTTCCCCATCTCCGGCCGCGGCCTAGAAGATGCGCAAATCCGCGCACTCGGCCTGCTCAAGGCGGCATGCGCACAGGTCAACAAGGACTCCGGCAGCCTAGATGCGGAAAAGGCAGACGCCATTATCGCCGCTGCGAAGGAAATCGCGGAAGGCAAGCACAACGATGCCTTCCCCATCGATGTGTTCCAGACCGGCTCCGGTACCTCCTCCAATATGAACACCAACGAGGTCATCGCCTCCTTGGCACAGAAGCAGGGCGTAGAGGTTCACCCGAACGATGACGTCAACATGGGCCAGTCCTCCAATGACACCTTCCCCACCGCTACCCACGTGGCGGCCACGGAAGCAGCCGTCAATGACCTCATTCCGGGCCTGAAGGTGCTGCACGAGTCCCTGACCAAGAAGGCGAAGGAATTCGCGGACGTTGTCAAGGCCGGCCGCACCCACCTCATGGACGCCACCCCCATCACCCTGGGCCAGGAGTTCAGCGGCTACGCCCGCCAGGTGGAGCTCGGCATCGAGCGCATCGAGGCTACCCTCCCGCGCTTGGGCGAACTCGCCATCGGTGGTACCGCCACCGGCACCGGCCTGAACACCTCCGCTGAATTCGGTGGCAAGGTGACCGAGGAGCTCAAGAAGCTCACCGGCGTTGAGAACCTGAAGGAAGCTGAAAACCACTTCGAGGCACAGGCTAACCGCGACGGCCTTGTAGAGTTCTCCGGAGCCATGCGCTCGGTGGCTGTATCCTTCAACAAGATTGCCAATGACCTGCGCATGCTGGGCTCCGGCCCGCTGACCGGCCTGGCAGAAATCCACCTGAAGGACCTGCAGCCTGGTTCTTCCATCATGCCGGGCAAGGTCAACCCGGTTATCCCTGAGGCAGTCACCATGGTGGCCGGCCAGGTTGTGGGCAATGACGCAGCCGTTGCCTTCGGCGGCGCGCAGGGCCAGTTCGAGCTCAACGTCTTCATCCCAATGATGGCGCGCAACGTGCTCGAGTCCGCTCGCCTGCTGGCTAACTCCGCCCGCGTCTTTGCCGAGAAGTGCGTCGACCACATCGAGGCCAACGAGGAGCGTATGAAGCACTTCGCGGAGTCCTCCACTTCCATCGTGACCCCGCTGAACTCCGCCATCGGCTACGAGAACGCCGCCAAAGCCGCAAAGCACGCCCTCAATGAGAAGATCACAGTCCGCCAGGCCGTTATTGACTTGGGCTTTGTTGACGGCGAGAACCTCACTGAGGAAGAGCTGGACAAGCGCTTGGACGTATTGAGCATGACCAACCGCGAGCGCGACAATATTTAATCTAGTCCGCGTTTAGCGCTACGACCCCCGCTCGGAAATCGCCTCTGAGCGGGGGTTTTCGCATGCCTCGACGCGCTTGCCAGGCATGGCAAGCGCGGGTAAAGAAAGGGGCATCGGCAAGCGTATGCTGTGACCTACAACATAGATTCGGCGTACACATCTACAAAATCACCCATTTTGCACTTGGTGCAAGTTTGCACCGAGTGTAAAGTTGCATTCTGTGCAAGAAGAACTATCACTACGCGAGCAGAAACGCCTAGAAACGCGGCTACGCATCGAAGATGCTGCCACCGAGTTGGTGGACAAGCATTCCTTTGGCGAGGTCACTATTGAAGAGATCTGCGAACTAGCCGGTATTTCTCGGCGCACATTTTTTAATTATTTCGATTCGAAGGAATCCGCCGTGCTTGGGGCGCCAAGCGCTGACTTCACCGCGGAAATGCGCGAGTATTTCCTCCACGAGCCCACCACCAACATCATGGAGCTCGTCCTTAACCTGGTTGAGCAGCACATGGAGGGCCATCACGTTAATCCCACGATTCGGGAGAGACGCAAGCGCATTGCTAATGACCCAGAGGCGGCCGCCGCCTCCATTAGCCGCAAGCGGGCGAAATCCATCGAGCTTATTGGGCTCATTGAGGAGCGCCTTGACCGGGAACCGGAACTGCGCGTCCTCGAGGGTCATTCCACGGCAACGGAGGCCATGGTCATCGCCGGTGTGGTCCGCGAGGCCCTCTGGCTTTCCATCGCCGCCCCCGATAGCGATTGCAGCGACGCCCTGAGTTCGCGTCTGAATGATTCACTGATGTTGATTAATGATGTTATGAAAGGAATCCGATGGTAGATACAGCCGAAAAGGCTCCTGCGCAGGGCCAGTCGCGGGCGGATAACCTGGGGCTCATTTTCTCTGCGCTGGTGCTCACCATGTTGATGAGCTCCCTGGGCCAGATGATTTTCTCTTCCGCTTTGCCAACGATTGTTGGTGAGCTTGGCGGCGTTGACCACATGAGCTGGGTAATTTCCGCATTCCTGGTCACCATGACCATCGCCATGCCGATTTCCGGCAAGCTGGGTGACATGCTGGGCCGCAAGTGGCTCTACATTGGCGGCATCGCCGTCTTCGTCGTGGGCTCCGCCATCGGCGGTTTCGCCGATTCCATGACAGTTCTCATCATCGCCCGCGCCGTGCAAGGCTTCGGCGCCGGGTTTATGATGATCTCCTCGCAGTCCATCATCGCCGAGGTCACCTCCTCCCGCGAGCGTGGCAAGTTCATGGGCATCATGGGCGGCGTCTTCGGCCTGTCCTCCGTCCTCGGCCCCGTCTTGGGTGGCTGGTTTACTGATGGCCCTGGCTGGCGTTGGGGCATGTGGATGAATATTCCACTCGGCCTGCTGGCCATGGTGGTCTGCATCTTGGTGCTCAACCTGCGCGTGGGCCAGGCCGATATGAAGCGCTTTGACTGGCTCGGTGCCACCTTCATCGCCATTACTACCGCTTCCCTTATCCTCATGACCACTTGGGGCGGCACCGAGTACGACTGGGATTCCACCATGATCCTCACTCTCGGCGCCATTACCCTCGTCGGCGCGATCATTACCACCATCGTGGAATTGCGGGCTGCCGAACCGCTTATCCCGGTTCGCCTCTTCAAGAACCGCAACATGGCCCTGACTACCCTATCCGGCGTCATCTTGGGCCTGGCCATGTTCGGGGTGCTGGGCTATATGCCCACCTACCTGCAAATGGTCCACACCCTCTCACCCACCAACGCAGGCCTGATGATGATTCCGATGATGATTGGCCTTATCGGCACCTCCACCGGCGTCGGTTTCATCATCGCCCGCACCGGCCGCTACAAAATCTACCCCGTTATCGGCTTGGCCATTACCGCCGGTGCACTCTTTTGGATGTCCCGCTTGTCGGTAGACACATCGCTCACGCAACTCGGCTTCGAGTTCCTCGCCTTCGGCATCGGCCTGGGCATGGTCATGCAGGTGCTCGTTCTCATCGTCCAGAACTCCTTCCCGCTCTCCCAGGTGGGTACGGCAACCGCGGCGAATAACTTCTTCCGCCAGATCGGTTCTGCCCTAGGTGCTTCCTTGGTCGGTTCCATGTTCATTAACAACATGCAGGATGAGATGGCCAACCGCCTGCCGCAGGCCATCCAGCAGCTGGGACCTGAGGGCGCGGCCTATGCCGAGAAGTTTGGCAATGGCGAGGGCAATGCCAATAGCCTGACCCCGGACTTGGTGTCTTCCCTGCCAGAGCCGCTCAGGCAGGCAGTATTAAATTCCTATAATGACGGACTCACCCCGGTCATCGCGCTGATGGTCCCGCTCGTCATCGTCGCCCTCTTGGTCCTGCTTCCCCTGCGTGAAGAGCGCCTGAAGGAGACGATCGATTAATGTCGCTCAACCCCGCAGAAACCGCCGCCACCAGTAGGGAGCTCCATGCGCTGCGCGGTAGCCTGCCGCTTGCCGATGCCCCCATCAACTCCTCCCTCGGCTACCAGGCTGGCGGCCTCGCGGAGGTGCTCGATATTGAGGCAAGCCCCATCGAGGTATGGCGCACCCGCGATTACCTCGTGGCCTTGGCAGAGCGCCAAGGCATCGAGGTGCCGGCGTTTAGCCGCCTGAGCGATTTCATGCGCCCACAGGCACAGAAGTGGTTTGGGCGCTGGGAGGTACCCGCAGTCTAGGAGCGCTCTATTCTCCCCAACTGGTTGATCGCCTAGCTTGGGACAACAAATAAAGGCCGTAGCGCCGCCAGGATGATTTATTCCCCCGGCAGCGCTACGGCCTTCGTGACGAAAAGGCTGAGTGCCCTTTAACTGTTCTTTTCCTCCGGCTTGGGAAGCAGGAGCTCGTAGACATCGGTATCGCGCCACTGACCGGCCAACTCACCATAGGTCATCTTGGCCATGTGTGAGTAGGTGCCGACCTTTTCAAAACCGCGGGACTTGTGAAGGCCCGCAGAACCTTCATTTTCCGGGAAGATCCAAGAGTGGATGGCCCACTTGTGCAGGTCCTTGCACACTTCAATGAGGCAATCGAGCAAGGCTCCTGCAATGCCACGGCCTTGGGCATCAGATCCCAAGTAAATGGAATCCTCCACGACGCCGTGGAAGACGGTGCGCGAGGAAATCGGGGCGGCCGATACCCACCCCAATACCTTGGAATCATCGTCCGCCTCAACGGCTACGTGCACCGAGGCCATGATCTTGGAGCTCGTAAACTCCTCGTAGGTCAAGGATCGGGTTTCATAGGTGGCATGGCCGGTTTGCAGGCCCTGCTCGTAGATGTCCCGCATCTGCGGGTAATCGGCCGAAGTGAAGGGCCGAATACGGAAATCCTTTTTCTTATCGTCCGCAGACGTCTTCTTGGCGTTCTCGCTCATAAGCACCATTATTACTGGTCTTGGGTGATTTTTCTATAAAGAATTCATTAAATTCGCTGTCTGCGAAATCGCTTTCATCCGGCCCCCACTTAGTCGTTGCCTTCTAATAGATCGGTTACCAGTTCCGCAATGGCGGAGCGCTCCGAACGCTTAAGGGTAATGTGCGAGAAGAGCTCGTGGCCCTTGAGCTTTTCGATGACCGCCTGTACCCCATCGTGGCGGCCCACCCGCAGGTTATCGCGCTGGGCAACGTCGTGGGTGAGCACTACTCGCGAGCCTTCCCCCAAGCGCGAGAGCACGGTGAGCAAAACATTGCGCTCCAATGACTGCGCCTCGTCCACGATAACGAAGGCATCGTGCAGGGACCGGCCGCGGATATGGGTCAGTGGCAGGACCTCGATGAGCCCACGCTGATGAATCTCTTCTAGGACGTTGTCAGAGACTAGGCCTTCCAAGGTGTCATAGACCGCTTGAGCCCATGGGTTCATCTTCTCTGATTCAGAGCCCGGCAGGTACCCCAGCGACTGTCCGCCGACGGCATACATGGGCCGGAAGACCACAATGCGGCGGTGCTCCCCGCGTTCCAAGACAGCCTCCAAGCCAGCGCACAATGCCAGCGCTGATTTACCAGTACCGGCCCTACCGCCGATGGAAACGATGCCAACCTCCGGATCCAGCAGCAGATCCAAGGCAATGCGTTGTTCCGCCGAACGCCCCTGCACGCCGAAGGCATTGCGATCGCCGCGCACCAAGCGCACCGCCCCGTCCGGCATGATACGCCCCAAGGCAGATTGCGCGCCGGCAATCAAGGTGATGCCGCAGTGCACCGGCAAGTCTTCAACCGGGGTGTCATCGTCCGTGACAGCCCCGTCTAGCAGCACTTCCCCATCGCTGTAGAGGGCGTCGATGACATCTGTGGTGGAATAGGCGGTGGCCATACCGGAGTACCCAGTCAAAATGACGTCTTGGGCGTGGTATTCATCGGCCTGCACGCCCACGGCGCCGGCCTTGACGCGCAGCGGTACGTCTTTGGTGACCAAGACCGTGTCCTTGCCCTCGTGCGCCAGGTTCAAGGTGCAGGCCAAGATGCGGTGGTCCCCTTCCGGCCCGCGGAATGCGGCCGGCAAGAGCGACTGGTCTTGGTGGTTAAGCTCTACCCGCAAAGTTCCGCCAGCTACATTTACCGGAACGGGTTGGTCGAGCGCCTCATAGGTAGCGCGCAGCTCTTCCAAAAAGCGAAGAGCTTGGCGGGCGAACCAACCAAGCTCCGGGTGATGACGTTTTCCTTCTAATTCAGAGATAACCACGACGGGAAGGACGACCTCGTGTTCAGCGAATTTTCGCAACGCCCACGGGTCAGATAATAAAACCGAAGTATCGAGGACATAGGTCTTGGTGGCGATGTCATTATCGGTGGTGCCTGGTGGAGTAGAAAGTACAGAGGGGCGAGTCATGGTGGCAGGAATCTTCCTTTGTGAAACGGTAGAAAGCTGTTCTTCCTTGTCTGTCCCCCAATACCGCTAGTGCTGCGATCTCTTGGGGGCTGCCACCCAACCTAAGCACCCAAGGTTGAAATCACATGGGTGGAAGATGAACTTTAAGAAAACGACAAATCCCTGCGGAACAACCCGCAGGGAAAGTGTCGAGAGTGTTCGGCGTGCCGCTTATGCGGGCGCCGAATTTTAGCCTTTAGGCCTCGATATCAGCCTTGAATTGGCCGTCTTCACCCTCAGTCCAGGAGATGGTGCCGTTGCTAAACTCTTGGGTCCAGCCGTTCGCCTCAGTTGCGTCAGCCTCTGGCTTGGTAGGCAGGCCAACGGAAGAGTCGAGGCCACCCTCGTTTACCCAGGTTTCAGCAATCTTGCCGATGACCGGCTGTGCACCAGTCTCCTCAGAGTAGACCAGGTGCTTGCCGCCCTCGAAGGTAGCCAAGGTGCCCTTATCGGAGGACTCTACGCTCTGCACGTCGCCCCACTCTGCCTGCTTTTCCTCGATGGCGGCTGCAAGGTCAGCGGGAACTTCTTCCTCGCCATTTGCAGTAGTGACGGTCTGGGTATCGCCCTTGGCGCCCTCTGCATTATCGTCCTTGGAGCCAGTTGCCTCTGCGGCAGCGGAACCTGCGGCGTCGGTGGCATCGGCTGCGGCAGAGCCGGCAGCATCCGATGCGTCTGCGGCTACGGAGCCAGCGGTATCCTTGGCGTCATCAACGGTATCCTCTGCGTCCGAGCATGCAACGAGAGCAACGGAGAGGGTTGCGGCCGCGAAGCCACCTGCAATACGACGAGTAATCTTGCGCATTTCTAAATCTACCTTTCGCTTTTCAGCCGAAAAATTAGTTCACTGTAGTTTTCAGCCGCCATTGTGGCGAGCGCAACCAACCGTATAGCGATCTGCACTGCCGCACCACTGTGTGCACCGGGGATTGAGCGGATCAGCTTTCAGTTTATCGCCGTTTGCGCTGCTTAGGACGCTTCTTCTGCTTTTGTAACGGATTGTTAACAATCCTTCGAGACTGTTTGGCTTTAGCTTTTTCGCGGGCTGTGCGTTTCGGTTTTTCCTGCCTGGAGGAACGGGCGGTGCGGCCCTTAGCGATGCCCACAAAGTCCTGGATGGCCTCGCCATCCTCCGCCTTTCTCCAGACCAACGCAATTTCGGTGACCGGCACCTCGTTATCCTTCAGCGCGAGCGGGACCACCTGTTTCTTGCTGAGGATTTTTAATAGCGGCAGCGGTGCGATGGCGATCCCCACATTGGCTGCAACCACCTGCAGGGCTTCGCGTACGGCGGCGATATCGACCTCACCGGCATCGGTGAGGCGGTAGTTGAGGTGCTCATCGGAGACATCGGCAAGCGTCAGCGCCTCGCCCACCTCCGCATAGACTGAGTCCTTTGGAACCGCAATGCCTGGCGCCTCCTCATAGAGGCGGACCACATGGAAGGAGTCATCCACGCGCGCATCCGGCAGGCGAGTTAGCGCCACATCCACGTGACCGGCGAGCACTTCCGCTATGCTGTCATCCGCATCAATGGTGGATAAACCGCCGTGCGCAGTATTGTCCTGAAATCTCTGAAACCATTTTCCAGGTTGTGTACCGGTAACAAAGGCTAAGCGCAGCATGGAGCACAGTCTACTGAAAGTGCTACGGTTAAACCGTGAGTGAACAACATAACCAACAGCAACCGTCCGGTACCGCAATGCGCGCGCAGACCGCCGCTAAAAAGCTGAATATCTATCTGCCCGCCGCGCCCGAAGAATTTCAAAATAGCGCGGTAAGCCACGAAGAACTGCGCGAATTGCAGCACAATCCCCCACAGTGGCTGCAAACGCTGCGCCGCGAAGGCCCCCACCCCCGGCAGGAAGTTGCCCACAAGCTGGGCATTTCTGTCACCGCATTAAAGAAGAATGACATGGATAAGCCGCTGACCACTGCGGAAATCAGCGAGCTTTTGGAAAAACAGCCGGAGTGGCTGCAGCAAGCCCGCGCCACGCTGGCGCAGGCTCGCGGGCACGACGTCAACGAGGACGCCGCAGAGGATAAGGACTAAACCAGCTTCCAGTCCTCGAGGCCTTCATACAGCGGGTAGTGCTCGGCGATTTTATCGACGCGACGGCGAAGTGCCTCAACATCGGCGCTATTGCCCTGTGCCAAAGCGGTGCCGATGACATCGGCAACCTCGGTGAAGGCTTCCGCATCAAGGCCGCGGGTGGCCAGGGCGGAGGTGCCGATGCGCAGGCCCGAGGTGACCATCGGCGGGCGAGGATCGTTCGGGACCGCATTGCGGTTGACGGTGATTCCTACTTGGTGCAGCAGGTCTTCTGCCTGCTGACCATCGAGCTGCGAATTGCGCAGATCAACCAGGACGAGGTGGACATCAGTGCCACCGGACACAACGTCCACGCCAGCTGCCTGCGTATCTTCCGCCAAGAGGCGATCAGCCAGAATGCGCGCACCTTCAAGGGTGCGCTCCTGGCGCTCCTTGAATTCCTCGCTGGCCGCAATCTTCATAGAAATAGCCTTTGCAGCCACCGCGTGCATCAGCGGTCCGCCCTGTTGGCCTGGGAAGACATTGGAGTTCAGCTTCTTTGCGTATTCCTGCTTGGCCAAGATCATGCCGGATCGCGGACCGCCCAGGGTCTTGTGCACGGTGGTGGAGACGATATCGGCGTGCTCCACTGGGTTCGGGTGCAGGCCTGCGGCAACCAGACCCGCGAAGTGGGCCATGTCAACCCACAGGTAAGCGCCCACCTCATCGGCAATCTCGCGGAAGGCCGCGAAATCCAGGGTGCGCGGGTACGCGGACCAACCGCCGATGATGACCTTTGGCTTCTCCTTTAGCGCCTGTTCGCGCAGCTTATCCATGTCCACGCGCATGGTCTCTGGGTCCACACCATACGCCGCGACATCGTAAAGCTTGCCGGAGAAGTTCAACTTCATCCCGTGGGTCAGGTGTCCACCATGCGCCAAGGACAGGCCGAGGATCTTATCGCCCGGTTCCGCGATGCTGGCCAGGACTGCGGCATTAGCCTGCGCGCCGGAGTGTGGCTGCACGTTGGCAAATTCCGCGTTGAAGAGCGCCTTCGCACGGTCGCGGGCGAGATCCTCAACAATATCGACGTGCTCACAGCCGCCGTAGTAACGACGCCCTGGGTATCCCTCGGCGTACTTATTGGTCAGGACAGAACCTTGTGCCTGCAAGACGGCGCGCGGCACGAAGTTTTCAGAAGCGATCATTTCTAGAGTTTCGCGCTGGCGGGAAATTTCTCCCTGGATAGCGCCGAAAACATCGGGGTCAAGATCGCGCAGGTCAGTATTGAAAGAAGCCATATAAGACTAGTCCTCTTCTCGGTAGGAAGCAGTATGAACTATTACATATCATAACCTTTCGGCTACCTTACAGGGGGCAAATTTTTAATTCCCTTATCATCGCGTGCGACAATTAAGCTATGGCGCGCAACCTGGATTCAAGCCCCTACCTCGACTTTGACCGTGAAACCTGGCGTGATCTTCGCAAATCCATGCCACAGGTGTTGACAGAAAACGAACTAGAAGAGCTACGCGGCATCGGCGATCGCATTGATTTGGACGAGGTGGCAGACGTCTACCTCCCCCTCTCCCGTCTTATCCACATGCAGGTCACCGCCCGGCAACAACTCACCGCCGCCACCGAAGCCTTCTTGGGCAACCCTCCCACGCACGTGCCTTTCGTCATCGGCGTAGGCGGTTCCGTTGCCGTTGGTAAATCCACCACCGCCCGCCTCCTCCAAGTGCTCCTACAGCGCTGGGACTCTCACCCGAAGGTGGACCTGGTGACCACGGACGGGTTTCTCTTTCCCACCCAAACGCTTAAAGACCGCGGACTGATGAAGCGCAAGGGTTTCCCCGAATCCTACGACCGCCGCGCACTTATGCGCTTTGTTACCGACGTCAAATCCGGAAAACCCGTGGTTAAAGCGCCGCTGTATTCGCATATCACCTATGACATCGTCAAAGATCGCTATCAAGAGGTCAACCAGCCGGATATCTTAATCTTGGAAGGCCTCAACGTCCTCCAAACCAGCCCCACCTTAACCATCGCGGATCTTTTTGATTTCTCCGTCTATGTCGATGCCCGCACGGACGATATTGAGCAGTGGTACATCGACCGCTTCCTCACGCTGCGCCACACCGAATTCCGCAGGCCCAATGCTCACTTCGCTGCTTATGCCGATATGAACGATGAGCAGGCGCGCGCCCAAGCCCGCGAGATTTGGCAATCCATTAACCTGCCAAATTTGGTGGAAAATATCCTGCCCACCCGCGTGCGCGCATCCCTGGTATTGAAGAAGGGCTCGCATCACCTCGTCGAAAAGGTGCGGATGCGAAAAATCTAGCCGCTATTTGCCAAAGCGGCGCGAACGCTGCGAATAATCACGCAGCGCGCGCAGGAAATCTACCTTCCGGAACGCCGGCCAATAGGTATCAGTGAACCAGATCTCTGAATAGGCTGCTTGCCACAGGAGGAATCCGGAGAGTCGCTGCTCACCGGAGGTGCGGATCACCAAATCCGGGTCCGGCAGGCCCTTGGTATAAAGGTGTTCCGTAATCGAATCCGCGGTGACTCGGTCCGCCATCTCGGCCGCGCTCGTGCCCTTTTCGGCCTCGCTGCGCATCAGCTTCTGAACGGCATCGACGATTTCTTGGCGCCCACCGTAGCCCACGGCCACATTGACGATGACGCCTTGGTTATCCTTGGTTTCCTCAGCGGCGTCAACCATGCGCTGGGTTACCGGCGCGGGCAATAAATCTAAGTTACCCACAAGGCGCACCTGGCAATCCAGATCCCCCTGGGACAAATGCGTGACCACATCAGAGATGATGTCAAAAAGCAGCTGCACTTCCTGCTGGCTGCGCTTCAAGTTCTCCGTGGACAAGAGGTAGATGGTGACTACCTCAATATCGGTATCACGGCACCACGCGATCATCTCCCCAATTTTCTTCGCCCCCTGGCGGTGACCGTGGCTGATATCCGTAAAACCGGCTTCCCGCGCCCAGCGGCGGTTGCCGTCAGCCATGATCGCCACGTGCTTCGGCTGCGGTCTGCCCTTGATAAGCCGCACGAGGCGTGCTTCATACAAGGGGTACATCAGCCGCTTGAGAAAAGTCACGTTGATTACTCCAGCCGGCTAGAAAATCGACTTCTTGCGGTTATCGTAAAGGCCAGCTTCCTTGAGCGCCGCATCCACTGCCTCTTCGTCGAATGGATCGATTCCGTGGTCTTCAGCGAACATGGTACGCCGACGGAAGCGCGAAAAGCGACGGTGGAAATTCCAACCCGCTACCAGCACGGCAACGCCCAAGATGGCCAAGATAAGCAGCCCGATGGGCGAGGCTTTACCAAACTCGGGTCCCATCGGCCCGCCCTCTGCACCTTCTGTGCCTTGCGCAAGAACAGTGACATCGTGCGCAGCCAAGAAAAGGGAGTCATAGACGCTCATGCTTTAAGTCTCCTCGTTCTTTTCAATGCCCACAAATAAATCATTTTCTGGCAGCGAGGTCGATACCCTGGTCTTGGCTAATTCAAACTCCTCCGTTGGCCACAAGCGCTGTTGGACCTCCACGGAGGTAGCCAAGAATGCGCCCGCAGGATCGATCTGCGTCGCGTGCGCCCGCAGCGCATCATCACGGTTTTGGAAGTACTCAGCGCACTCCACCTGCGTGGTAACGCGGGCCATAATATCGCCGAAAGCCGTGTCCCAACGCGCCAGCATAGGACCGTACGGGCTGGACTTTCCCTCCTCAAGGAGAAGATCGTGGAACATCTTCATACGCTGGTACACAAAGCCATGCGAATAGTACAGCTTCAGCGGCTCGAAGGGCTCGCCCAGTTCTGGGTGGTAAGAGGCGTCACCGGCCTTTTCCCACGCAATCATGGAGGCTCGGTGAACCATGAGGTGGTCTGGGTGCGGGTAGCCGCCATTTTCGTCATAGGTAATGATGACCTGCGGGCGGAATGAACGGATAACGCGCACCATTTCCTGGGCCGCTGCATCATCGCCCATCAGGGCAAAGCAGCCTTCCGGCAAGAGATCTTCCATGCTCTTGCCTTCCTCAGGATCTGGCAGGCCAGAATCAACGTGACCTAACCACTGGTGTTGGACCCCAAGCGCGCGGGCTGCCTTAGCCATTTCCTCGCGGCGTACCTCAGCCATGTTTTCCTTAACACCAGGACGGTCCATAGCCGGATTAATAATGTCACCGCGTTCACCACCGGTGCAGGTCAGCACCATTACATCCGCACCTTCTGCAGCGTAACGGGCCGTTGTCGCAGCACCCTTGGAGGATTCATCATCCGGGTGTGCGTGGATTGCTAGGAGGCGAAAGTCGCTCACTGAAAATCCATCCCCTTTAAAACTAGCTTTTAGAACAGACCACTATCTTAGTAGATAATGGGAAAATGGTACTCCTCGGTTAAAGTAGGGCTATGACTTCCGCCGGAAATTCTCGCTCCGCCGCGCGCTACGGCTCGTGCGATAAATCACAAAAGAACTCTGGTAGCTGGACAAATAAGGCGCTGGTGTTGATTTTCGCCGCCATGCTCGTCACCCTTCTCTACTACGGCTTCCAGTATTTTCGGGAAAAAGAATCCGTCAATGCTCAGATTTCTATGGTCACCCAAGAGGTGCTGAGCGATGACACCACGCGCGTCTGGGTCGACGTAACCCGCAATCACACCGATGAGGATGCATACTGCATCGTGCAGGCTTACGATTATTCCAAATCCGAGGTAGGTCGCCGCGAATTTGCCGTTCCCGCTGGCGGAAATGAGACGCATCGCATTGCCGTCGATGTCCCCACCAATGCCCGCGCCGTCGCCGGTGGAGTCTATGGTTGCTCCGGCAATATCCCGGATTACCTGGATATGGACAATCCCGACTACGCGGAAAGTCGCTAGCCCCATGTGCTAGGATTTGTACAGCCTAGAACTGGGCAATTGCCTGGTTGCATACTTAACTTCGGTCCCGCCATCATCGCAGGACTTTGACCACTATTCCACAGCACGGAAGGTTTTAGAATGGCTGAGCAGCAAAAGCAGTACATCACCCCAGAAACCAAGGCAAAGCTCGAGACCGAGCTGCAGGAACTCATCGATCACCGCCCAGAGGTGGCAGCGGAAATCAATGAGCGCCGCGAAGAGGGCGACCTGAAAGAAAACGCCGGCTACGACGCCGCCCGCGAGATGCAGGACCAGGAAGAGGCCCGCATCAAGCAGATTTCTGAGCTGCTGGCCAACTCCACCACCGAGCGTGGCACCATGCAGGAAGGCGTTGCCTACACCGGCAGCGTTGTTCACGTGTACTACAACGGCGACAAGAACGATAAGGAAACCTTCCTCATCGGTACCCGCGCTGCTGCGACCGATAACAAGGACCTAGAGACCTACTCCGAGCAGTCCCCACTGGGCGCCGCCATCATCGGTGCGCAGGAGGGTGAAACCCGCGAGTACTCCGCACCAAACGGAAAGACCATTTCGGTAACCATCGAATCGGCTGCCCCATACGATTCCGCCAAGGCCGCCACCCCGCGCGAATCCTAAATTCCTCCTCCCACCCCACTACCGCCTTCACTACTCTGGAGAAAGAGCACATCCCCATGAAGAAATTCTCCCGTTTCGCCACCGCTGGTTTAGTTTTTACCGCCGGCCTTTCCTTGGCCGCATGCCACCCGCCGAACGAACAGGATTCTGAATCCGGCAAGATCGACAACGCATCGACCTTCACCGGCGAGGCGCCGGCGCAGAAGAATGCTGAGACGTCTTCATCTGCTACCACCTCCGAACCCGGGGTGGATTCGGAGGGCCTGCAGAACGGGGTCGAGGAACCTGTGCAGCAGCCAAACGCCACCGCGACACAACTGCCGCAATAAAAGAAATGGGCTGAAGGATAGTATCCCTCAGCCTTTTTTCTTTCCCGATTCGCTGCCTAGGATTCTCGCGCCCAATTGCCGATGACCCCAGGCACAACAGCCGGTGGTTCTCCCAACAGATCTCGCTTATTAGGATCGCGCTCAACTTGAGTCGTTACTGCCTTCACCCGGTTCTTATCATTTCCCTGACCCCGGGTTCCCATCATTGGCGCAAAGGCTCGCATACCTGCTGCCGGCCTTGCGGCGCCAGATTTGGCACCGGTGCTATTGATGGCGCCTCCCCCGCGCACCACAGCTTCGCGCACAGCTCCCCTTTCAAGGTGTCCCCGGCTACCGTTACCACCGCTGCTATTGCCAGCAGATTCGCCTGCCCCGCGAGGAAGCGCGCCTCCCACACCGCGAGCGCCGACGCTCTCACCGGAGCCACCACGCAAAGCTGCTCCGCCGCGCGCAGCGGTTCCGTCAGCACCTAGTCCTAGAGCGGAATTTACGAGTGCACCCATGTTTCCGCCTACTCCAGAACCAGGCCTTCCACCCGTGCCCAAGGCCCCGCCGCCGAGCCCGGTCAGTGGATTGAATCCGCCACCGCGGAGCGCGCCAGGATTTCCACTTCCAGCTCGCCCGCCGAAGGTAGGAGTACCCGTGGCACTTGCAATTCCAGTTCCGGGACCTAACCCGGCCCCAGTGCCCATACCCGTAGCACCGGGCCCACCGCCAGCCATTGACGTAGAACCTAACTGACTATGCGGCGCCGTCGTCCCAGGAAGTGAGGCCCCACTGGTTGCGACATCGCGACCGCTGATATCCATTCCGTCGCCCACGCCTAGTTGGGAAAGAGCCTTTCTGCCGTCCGCATGCAATTGCTCTTGGAACGCAGCGGTTTCCTCTGGAGTCATGCCCACCGACTCCAAATCGTGGACCGTACCATTTGCCACGTCGAAGTTTCCCGGTCCCACATCACCGCGGGCAATAGCTTCCTGAATCGCGCGCGGCCACGCAACACTGTCGGTTCTATACTTCTGGCCATCGCCATCCACACCAGACAAACCGGCATCAATACCGCCCCCTCCGGAAGCTGGCGACTGTTCCATTAACGCATGCTGATTAGGCATTGCGTCGATGGCAAACCTTTGAAGATCCGGTTGGAGCTTTGCCAACGCCGCAGTCTCTGCGATTTTTCGCTCGGCAGGGTCAGGAATCTTCATAATATCCATCGCCATTGCCATTGCCGACGGCTGAATCATCATCAATCGCGAGTGGAAACCAGTGAGCTTTTCTCCCATTGCTTCGGCATTGGCCACAAAGTGCTTCCCCGAGGCCGCTACCTCTCGGATCTTCGCTGCCGCTCGCGACGTCGTTTCGCTGTCATTCTCGTTTTCCAACGATCCCGCGGCTTTTTCAAGCCCACTAACGATCTCCCGAACCTCGGAGCCTAAGGACTTCCACCGCGCATTAGCTTCGGATACGCTCCAAATCTGCGTAGACATCAAGTCCGTTGCCAGCTTAGTAATCGACGTGCCGACGTTAACTACAGGCGGAGTAAACATAAACGGGCTATACCCTGGCTCCGGCTGGTCCATAATCGGCATCGATTCAACGCCAATCTCACCGCCAGCGTCCGCGATATCCATCGCCCTACTATTTGCAGCTTCTTGGGCTTCAAAGCCTCGGGCTTCACGAGCAAGACTGTCGTAGAGCCAATCCAATTGCTCTGCAAAAGAGGTCAACGAATTACTTGCTGAACTAGGATCTGTTTCCAAAACCCTCTGATGGATCGATCCGACGTGATCGATCCCTCTAACTGGTGAAAAACTAGCATTCAGCGGCGAGCGCGTTTCTAGAACTGATTGTTTCAAGTTTTCACGCAATGATTCAGTTTTCATCGCAACTGAAGCAACGCTATCAAAATTGATTTTCATACTTCCCCCGATTGATTTTATTGAAGTTTTTTCAAAATTTCTCTAGCCTGTGAGCACTTCTTTTGATACGAATCACTCAAATCAGTTCCTGAATGACTGACCTGCAAATAACCCCGATTGGTCAGCAATTCTACCGTGCAAAATATACCCTTGAAATCACTACTTTCAATAACTATTCCTAATGAGGAATCACCTTCACTATTCTTTGCTTCATTATTACTTGCAGAAGTAAGAGTACTAGTAAAGCCAATCACCCCACTATTGCGTTGATTGGATCCAGCTTTGAATGTACAAAAAGCATAACCAGATTTCCGTTCTTGATTACCCACAGGTAAACCGATTCCTGCAGCCTCCAGCCTGTCCTGTGGAATCTCCGTACATGGGTCGAATAACTCGAAATCTGGATCAGCTGGATCAAATTCTCCCGGCGGCGGTAGTACCCCGGAATCCCCATCTGCCTTGGCGCCGGTCTCCCCCCGAAGACCGGCGCCAGCACTCGTGTCCTCGCCTTTGGAGTGTTCCGAATCCCCCGCATTGTCTTCCACGTCATCCCCCTGGTTTCCGTTGGCATCACCCGCGCCATCGACCGAACTAGTGCCATCAGCTTCTGCCGTCATCGCGGCATCTTCTGACGCGCTCCTCGAGCCGACTTCCGCAACGCAGCCACTCAGCGCGACCGAGCTGACTACCAGCGCTGCTACGGTTGCCTGACGTTTCACAACAATCCTTCGGTTACTCCTTCTAGACGAGCTGGAACGAG
Organism: Corynebacterium sp. KPL2895; assembly: GCF_040225815.1. Taxonomy (NCBI): domain Bacteria; kingdom Bacillati; phylum Actinomycetota; class Actinomycetes; order Mycobacteriales; family Corynebacteriaceae; genus Corynebacterium; species Corynebacterium sp. KPL2895. The sequence goes on along the minus strand of NZ_JBEHFY010000002.1, from coordinate 18,999 downwards.
GAGAAAATAGAGGAGAGAACTCTCTACCTTCCGGTTTCCCGTTCCCGCCACATAGCATGCATGAATCGCGTAAAAATTTCTTGCCGAGCCCGCAATTTAATCACTATTTAACTATTTCATTTATCTCACACACCACATTTATAACTTTCCAAATGGTGAAATTTGCTGCTCATTAGCTGTCTTAAGCCTGAATGTCCTCTCCTACCCGCTTAAAGGCTAAAGAACGACTTAATACCCCCTGAATTACCCCAATAATTACAGGCCTGTAAGCCAAACGCGGACACAAAAATGGCCCGCACCGTAGTGCGGGCCGGAAGCATGAAAAAGACTTAGTTGCGCTGAACGTAGCTCAACAGGCGAAGAATTTCGGTGTAGAGCCAGACCAAGGTCACGGCCAAACCGAGGGCAACGCCCCATGCCTGCTTGGCAGGAGCACCAGCACGGATAAGGCGATCTGCTTGGTCAAAGTCGGTCAGGAAGGACAGCGCAGCCAAGACAATGCAGACCAGGGAGAAGATGATGGCGAGGGGGCCACCATCGCGCAGTGGGTTGAAATCGAAGAACAGGGCACCCAAAAAGTTTGCAAGAGCCATGACCGCGACACCTGCAATGAGGCCGACCAAAATCTTGGTGAACTTTGGAGTGACCTTTACTGCACCAGTCTTGTAGACAATGAGCATACCGATGAATACGCCGATGGTACCGACGATTGCCTGGCCAATCAGCGCCATGCCATTAGAACCACCGATGGTGCTATTAGCGAATACGAAGGAGAAGCCACCAACGAAGAAGCCCTCGAATACCGCATAGATTAGGGTTGCGGCCGGTGAACCCCACTTCCGACCAAAGGAAGCCACAAGTACGGTAATGAATCCGCCGATGCCGCCGACCAGCATAAGCATCATGGCGGTGCCAGGGTTCATGGTGCCCAAGTAGAAGTTGATAGCAGCGGCCACGATAATGATGCCGAGGGTAATTCCCGTCTTGGTGACGACGTCATCCACGGTCATGGGGCGAGGGGCTTCGCCCGCGTAGCTGGGGTTCTGCTGCTGGCTACTTTCAGTCAGCGAGGTCATAACCGGATTGCTTGAACGCACGGTTGTCCTTTCTCAGTGATGTACAAATCATCTTTCTCATGTAGATCAACGTCATCACGCCCCACAAAGTTCCTCATTTGGAATAATTTGTTCAAGATTCTCGGAAATTTATTGCTGGACCGGTCCCTCCGCTGACGTATCCCGAGTTTTGTTGCTAGAAACTTGCTCTCACGCCTTATGAGCCGCGGGAAAGAGCCTCGATATAAGAAGGCCAACAGATTGCAAAGGAACATCTGACTATGAGACGACTAACTATGGCGAACGACCCCCGCCAGGACGTTACCGACCTTGATTCCTGCTGCCCTTTTATCGAGTCTTCGGCGCCCATCACCTGCAGTCAGGTACACCGAGGATTCACTATCCGTAGCTTCGATATAAGCTTAAAAAGGTACCTACTTCATGAGCTAATCCTCAAGTACCTAGACAGTCATACTTCGGTCGAGATTAAAGGAACATCTTGCGATTTACACTCATATCCACCAGCACAGCAATCATCATGACGCTGGCGGGAGCTAGCGCGTTTTTCATCCCAGCATTCATTGCAGTCGGAATTGCTATCGACAGCAACAACCGGAAAAACCGTGCAGCCTAGCGTCCTTGACGCAGATACAGGCAAAGAGCTGCGGACCGGCGGGGACTGCACTGATCGTATCGGCGTACGCTACGCGGCGTGGCTCAATTACTGAGCCATACGAAAAGTCTCGAGACACCATAGGAACGATGTCTCGAGACTTCACAGCGTGCCCCCAGTGGGACTCGAACCCACACTGAATCGATTTTAAGTCGACTGCCTCTGCCGATTGGGCTATGGGGGCGGGGCGCAAGGAATAGTGTAGGACACTATTCCTAAAAAGAGTTAATGAGGGGTAGATTCACTAACCAGACCTGCAATGATGCCGTCTAGGATGTCTTTTTCACTGATGAAAAAGCTGCGCGCATCACTAGTGCGCTCGATAAGCTGCATGATTCCCTCAACTGCTACTGCCCCACCGCCGATGACATCGGCGCGGCCTGGGTGAATGACCGGATTGAGGGCGCGTTCCTCCGAGGGAATGCTGACGAGCTGCTTGAGCAGCACCCGCAGGGCATCGAAACGCAGCTCCGAGCCATGGATCGCATCGGCATCATAGCGCTCTAGGCCCTGTGCCAAGGCGGATAGCGTGGTGAACGTGCCGGCACAGCCCACAATGGTGCGCGCCTTGGACATGGGGACGATCTTTTCTACCTCGCCCATGCGCTCTGCTACGTATTCAGAGGCGATTTCAACCTCTGATTCCGTGGGCGGGTCGGTGCGCATGATGCGTTCTGTCAGGCGCACACAGCCCATGTACGCAGAGTGCGAACCTAAAATCTCTTCATCCGCGGTGCCCACGACAAATTCGGTAGAACCGCCGCCCAAGTCAATGACGCAGAAGGGGCCGCGGTCAGGCTCCATATCGGCTACCGCGCCGTTGAAGGACAGGAGTGCTTCTTCTTCGCCGGAGATAACCTCCGCCTTGGCACCGGATTCAATCTGGCCCAAAAGTTCAGCAGTCATATCGAAAAATTCCTGCTGGTTCTTTGCATCGCGGGTGGCACTGGTTGCCACCATGCGCACGCGGGTGACCTTCTCGAACTTCATCTGGCGCACATAGCCTTCCAAGGCCACGCGGGCGCGCTCTAAGGCATCGGACGCGATTTCACCCGTTGCATCCACGCCTTGGCCCAGGCGAATGATTTCCATGGTGCGGGTGATATCGCGCACCTTGCCGTCTTCATCAATCTCAGAAATGAGCAGACGAATGGAATTGGTACCGCAGTCAATTGCTGCCACGCGAGTCATGTCTTACTCCTATTCCGCGTTGGAAAAATCGAACTCCGCCAGGTCAATGCCCAGCTCTTCCACCGTGGGCCAAGCCTGTGGAATCGCCGTACCGCGCAGCTTACCGTGGTCGGCCGCCATGGCCACGGCCTCGGTGCCGAGACAGAAGTGTTGAGGGCCTTCGGCAAGCGCATAGGCAATGAGCACGTGCAGGCACTTCACTCGCTCCGGCATGCCGCCGCCGGAAAAGTCCGTGCCCAGGTCCTCAATCTCATTGCGCTTGGCTAAGAAATGCTCGTGGGCCTGGTGATAGTCCGCGGCGAGCTCCTTGTCCTCGGCCAGGCGGGACTCCATCCACTTCATTACGTGGGCGACCTCCAACCGTGAGGCCTCTGCGGTCAATCGGGGATCGGTGAGGTAATACAGCGTGGGAAATGGGGTGCCATCCGGCAACTTGGGAGAGGTTTTAATCACGGCCGGTTGGCCGTCCGGCGTGCGGAAGGATACCTCCAGCACGCCGCGTGGGGTGCGGCCCAATTGCTTGGAGACGATGGCTAAATCTGCATCAGTGACGGTCATGCGAACAATTATCGCATATCGCCGCTTTCCTCAGGCGCTGGCTCGATCGGCAGGTGCTGCGACTCGCCCGCTGGGGCCTCTTCTTCCGGCGGCTGCGCCACCGAATCCCACAGCACCTCAAACCACGGGCGCGAATCTTTCTGCGCCTGACTATCGGTAGTGACCTGGTTATCGGGCTGAATATTAGGATCGAGGATGCGGTACGCGGTCTCGCCCTGCTCTACCACGCCGAAGCGCCGCCGGGCTTCCTGCTTGATATAGTCCTCGGATTTATATTTATCGATCTCTTCTAACAGGGCGTCTTTTTCATCCTGCTTCGCCGCAATCGATTCATTAAGCCGGGCGATTTCAGAGCGGCCGTGGTAGTAATTGCGCAGCGGCACCGCGATGATGACGAGCACCACCAGCACAAAAACGACGATGACGGTCATGCCAACGATGCTCATGCGATCGGGCTTACGGTTCTTCTTTTCCTGCGCCCGCTGGGATTTGCGGATATCCGCAGCACGCGAGGCCACCGGAACCCTGGTGCGGCTCCGGCGGCGCTCCGTCTTCTTCTCACGTGCCATAGGATTACTATCCTAGCGCCGCCACACCAGTAACACGGGCGTGGCACGCGCGGAAATTCACCAACTTTCTCAGGCGGTTTCAGCGCTCGGAACATGTGCTGCGCAATAGGCTTTTCGTGGCCACACTGCGCAGAAAATAGTGGCACAACGAGGAAGTCCCCGCCACACCTTCCCGGGGTGCCGCGGGGACTAACTTTCTAACGGAGTCCAGCTTCTAGGCTAGATCCCAAGGCCTTAAGCGTTGAAGCGTGGGAAGGCGGAACGGCCGGCGTAGACGGCGGCATCGCCAAGCTCCTGCTCAATGCGCAGCAGCTGGTTGTACTTAGCCACGCGCTCGGAGCGGGCCGGGGCACCGGTCTTGATCTGGCCGCAGTTAAGGGCGACAGCCAAGTCCGCAATGGTGGTGTCCTCGGTCTCGCCGGAGCGGTGGGACATCATGGTGCGGTAGCCGTTGCGGTGCGCGAGCTCTACGGCATCGAAGGTCTCGGTCAAGGTACCAATCTGGTTAACCTTTACCAGCAGCGCGTTGGCTGCCTTCTTGTCGATGCCCTCCTGCAGGCGAGCCGGGTTGGTGACGAAGAAGTCATCGCCGACGATCTGGACCTTATCGCCAATGGCGGCGGTCAGGGTGGTGTAGCCTTCCCAGTCATCTTCCTGCAGCGGGTCCTCGATGGAAACGATAGGGTACTCGTTGATGAGCTCCTCGTAGACCTTGGACATCTCCTCGGCGGTGTGCTCGCCGCCTTCGAAGTGGTACTTACCGTCCTCGTAGAACTCGGAGGAAGCAACGTCAAGGGCCAAGGCAACGTCCTTGCCCGGCTCGAATCCTGCTTTCTTGATGGCCTCAACGATGACGTCGAGCGCAGCGCGGGTGGAATCAACGGAAGGAGCAAAGCCGCCCTCATCGCCCAAACCGGTGGACAGGCCCTTGTCCTTCAGCACGGCCTTCAGGGAGTGGTACACGCCAGCACCAACGCTGAGCGCCTCGGTAAAGGTCTCTGCGCCGATGGGAGCAATCATGAACTCCTGCACGTCCACGCCAGAGTCAGCGTGGGAGCCGCCGTTCAGGATGTTCATCATGGGAACGGGAAGAACGTGAGCGTTTGGGCCGCCGATGTAGCGGTAGAGCGGCAGCGCGGCGGACTCGGCCGCGGCCTTAGCGGTAGCGATGGAAACACCGAGGATGGCATTGGCGCCGAGGCGGGACTTATTATCCGTGCCGTCCAGCTTGATGAGCGCCTGGTCAATGAGGCGCTGGTCATCGGCTTCGAGGCCAGCGATTTCATCGCCGATTTCCTCGTTGATGTTCTCTACGGCCTTCTGCACACCCTTGCCCAGGTAGCGGTCGCCGCCGTCGCGCAGCTCGTGCGCCTCGTGCACACCGGTCGATGCACCGGAAGGAACGCCGGCAACGCCGTGGGCGCCGTCCTCCAAGAAGACCTCGGCCTCTACGGTCGGGTTACCGCGGGAATCCAGAATCTCGCGTCCAAATGCGTGGATGATACCAGCCATGCTGTAACTCACTCCTTATAGATGATGTTCGTCGCTGAGCCACTTAGTTCAGTTACACGCCCAATTGTTCCAGAAAACCGCCACGCGTGAGGCTACCGAGCCGGTTGTGGTACCGAGTAGGCATTGGCCGCGTGGGCTACCTTGTCCAGATATTCCCTGGACTGGTTGTAATTTAAGATGGCCTCTTCCCACTGATCCGGGTCACTGAGATCCCTATCACCAAAGCACAAGAGGTTCGCCGCGCCCAGGGCGGCATCGTCGATCTGGTTCGGGTCGGCCTTGCCATCGCCATTGGCATCGCCGCCCACGGACTCCCACGAGGTGGGGATGAACTGCAATGGCCCCACCGCGCGGTCAAATTCCGTATCCCCGTCGATTTCGCCGTTATCGGTATCCGGGGTGTGCGCGGTGTTATTAGAGCCATCCAGGGTAATGCCGACGATCGGCGGCTGCGGGTAGCCGTTGTCATCCAACTTGGAGGACTTAAACCAGTTGCCGTTATAGGTACCGTGCCGGGTTTCTACAAAGCCCAGACCCGCAAGGGTATTCCACCGCAAATTGCAGCCCGGGTGCTGCTGCCGTGCGATAAGTTCCGCGTTGCCATAGGCGCGCAGCGCTTGCGGCGGAATATCGGTCGTTTCTGCCAAATCCGATGCCCAGTGCGTTAGCTTATCGGCCGTGCGTCCCGGCGCGTTGACATCGATATTTGCCACCTCTTTTCCACCCACGGGCGGGGTGGCATTGGGAACCGAAGAATCATCGGCGGAATTTGACACAAATAGCCCCATTACCAGCGCAATGATGATTACTACGGCTAGTCCGCAGCCCCCGATTGTTCGCAGCAGCCTGTTCATGAGTAGCCATCCTACTAAGTGAAATTCACCCCGCCGGATAACTACACGCGCCCGCCAAGCGTAAAAGTCCCTGAGACTTTGACGTCGCTTTCACACCCGCGATTTCCCCTCCGCCCAGAGGCGGTTTTGTTCTTCTACGCCTACTATGTCCGCCGTTCCGTCAAAGAGATATGGCGCGCGGGAGCGCATCTTGCGCACGAAGCTGTCGGCGACATCGTCTAGCGAGAAAGTGGAAATCTCGGCGTGAAAAAGCACCTGCAGGAAGATATCCCCTAGCTCTTTGAGCAAATCCTCCTCGGGCGCGCGCTGGCGCACGGCCGCCGCAAATTCGCCTGCCTCCTCTTCTAAGTACGGCAGGAGGGATTCATGGGTCTGTTCGCGTTCCCATTCGCCGATGCGGCGGGCCGTTGCCATAGCGCTTCGCGCCTGCATCACGGGATCGTCAAGCGACTCAGCCCTAATGACCTGCTCGCCGGTGGCAATGCGCGCCTGGGTTTCTGGATCGTGTTCATCGGTGGTCACCAAGGTGCCGGTGGCATCATCGCCGCTTAAGAGATCCGAAAAATTCCACCGCACTGATACCGGCACTTCCCCGGTGAACTGAACGGGTCCGTATAACCTGCCATAGGCGCGCATGGGAATCATGGTGGGCCAGCGTTCATCGAGCAACAGGACTGTCATAGCTACAAAGTCTATCCCGTGTATTTTCTCAAGTTCCCTTTAACGGGGCGGGCGCGGTACTTTAGGCCAATGACCTCCAGCCAAAATAAGTCCCACTCGGTGTCATTGTGGACGCTTGTCGCGCTGATTATCGGATCCACCGTCGGCGCGGGCATATTTTCGCTACCCCAAAATATTTCCTCCGTGGCAGGCCCAGGTGCCATGCTCATCGGTTGGTTGGTGGCGGGAATCGGCATGCTGTCGGTTGCCTTTGTCTTCCAGATTTTGGCGTATCGCAAGCCCCACTTGGATTCCGGCGTCTATTCCTACGTACGCGCCGGCTTGGGCGATTTCATCGGCTTTACCTCAGGCTGGGGCTACTGGCTGGGCTCGGTGATGGCGCAGGTGGGCTATGCCACCTTATTTTTCAATACGATTGGGCATTACCTGCCGCTTTTCGATGCCGACCACCAATGGCCCTCCGCCATCGCCGTCTCCCTACTTTCGTGGGGCATCTTCGCCGTTTTGGCCCGCGGGGTGCAGCAAGCCGCATTCATGAACCTGGTGACCACGATTGCCAAGATCGTCCCCATCCTGGCCTTCATCGTCTTAGTCGCGTTCATCGGCTTTAGCTGGGATAAATTCACCTTGGATTTCTGGGGCCGAAATTCCAATGCCAGCGTCTTTGAGCAGGTCCAGGGCATCATGCTCTTTACCGTCTGGGTCTTTATCGGCGTAGAAGGCGCCTCCGTCTATTCCAAGCAGGCCACTAAGCGCACCGATGTTGGCCGCGCCACCGTCATTGGTTTCTTCTCCGTGCTTGCACTCTTAGTTTCCGTCTCCACCTTGAGTTTTGGTGTGATGACGAAAGAAGAGCTAGCCGCGCTGCCGGATAATTCCATGGCCTCGGTGCTCACGGAGGTCGTCGGCCCGTGGGGCGGGGCGCTGATTTCCATCGGTCTGTGCCTTTCGGTCCTCGGCGCCTACGTTTCCTGGCAAATGTTGTGTGCTGAGCCCATCGTCATGATGGCCATCGATGGCCTTATCCCCCGCCGCATCGGCACCATCAATGTGGCCGGCGCCCCGTGGGTAGCCCAGCTGATTTCTACAACTGCCATCCAGATCTTCATCGTCGTCTTTTACGTCAATGAAGCTTCTTATGCCGCGATGGTGCAGCTCGCCACCATCATGTACCTCCTGCCCTATATCTTCTCCTCGCTGTACCTATTGCTGCTAGCGATACGGGGCAAAGGCGTGACCCACCCGCATGCCGGAACGCGGTTCGATCTATCCGGGCCGGATATTCCCAGACGGGAAAACCGGCGCCACTTTGGCATCGCGCTAGTGGCCTTTGTGTACTCTCTGTGGCTAATTTATGCCGCCGACCCGGTTTATATTCTCTTTGGCGCCCTTGCCGTAGTGCCAGGGCTTATCCCGTATGTGCTCACCCGCCTATCGCGCCGCGAAAAGCTTTTTAATGGATTTGAGTGGTCAATCGTCATCGTGGTACTGGTGGCCGCCACCATCGCCGCGGTCGGCCTTGCCCAAGGATCGCTGGAGCTCTAGTCCTCCCTACCCCACCAAAAGGGCTGGGTCGGTGCACTCACCTGGCATCGCAAGTGGTCTTGAACACAGACAGTTTAGTACGGTTATAACACCCCACTAATTTCTGTGACTATCCCCTTTGGAGCACTTGTGACTCAAACCAATGTTAGCGCCATGCCCTCTGCCACTTATGCCGGTTCGGACACCGAAACAGGTAAGGCCTGGGCCGAGCGGATCAAAGAATTAGCGGAGCAGCGCAATGCCGTGATCCTGGCCCATAATTACCAGATCCCGGAGATCCAAGACGTTGCCCACCACACCGGTGATTCCTTGGCGCTGTCCCGCAAGGCGGCGGAAACCGATGCAGATATCATCGTCTTTTGCGGCGTGCACTTCATGGCGGAATCCGCCAAGATCCTTTCGCCAAATAAGAAGGTCCTCATCCCCGATGAGCGCGCTGGGTGTTCCCTGGCAGATTCCATCACCGCCGATGAGCTGCGCGCCTGGAAGGCCGAGCACCCCGATGCCCTCGTGGTCAGCTACGTCAATACCACCGCCGAGGTCAAGGCGCTGACCGATGTCTGCTGTACCTCCTCCAATGCCGTCGACGTGGTCAACTCGCTGCCGGCGGATAAAGAGATACTCTTTTGCCCAGACCAGTTCTTGGGCGCCTACGTCAAGCGCGAGACCGGCCGAGAAAATATCCGCATCTGGGCCGGTGAGTGCCACGTGCATGCGGGCATCAGTGCCCAGCAGCTAACCCAGCAAACCCAAGATAACCCGGACGCGGACCTGTACATCCACCCGGAGTGCGGCTGCTCCAATTCTGCGTTGTACCTGGCCAACGAAGGTTTAGTGCCGCAAGAGCGCGTGCACATGCTCTCTACTGGGCAGATGATCACCCAGTCCCAGAAGCAGCCGCAGAATAAGGTGCTCGTTGCCACGGAGACCGGCATGCTGCACCAGCTGCGCCAGGCCGCCCCAGACATCGATTTCCAGGCCGTCAATGACCACGCCGAGTGCAAATACATGAAGATGATCACCCCAGAGGCCCTAGAGCGCTGCCTGATGGAAGAAACCGATGAAGTTACGGTTCCAGAAGACATCGCGAATGCAGCGCGCAAGTCCCTCGAGGCCATGATTTCGATTGGCAACCCCGGCGGGGGCGAGTAAATGGAAGACCTGCACCTGCCGGATTGCTCCGCGCTCATTTCCACGGGCTTGGATGAGGATTTCGCTTACGGGCCGGATTACACCTCGCTTGCCACGGTGCCGGGTGAGGCCCGTTGCACCGCGGAATTCACCGCGCGCGAGGCCGGCACCATCGCAGGCTTGGGCCTTATCGAGCAGGTTCTTGACGCTACCGCCCAGCGCTTAAGCCAGTGGGGCGTGGTTACAGGCCCCACGCTTGCCGATGCCCCGACCCCCACCATCACCCTCCACTCCACCGACGGCGACCGCGTTACCCCAGGCCAGGTCATCGCCACGGTGCAGGCACCTACCCTCCTCGTGCTGGCAGCTGAACGCACCATGCTCAATATGGTCTCGCACGTAAGCGCCATCGCGACGCAGACCCGGCGTTGGGTCGATGCCATCGCAGCAGCAGCCGAAGACACGGGGACGCCGGGCAGCGTTAAACAGGCCCAGGTGCGCGATACCCGCAAGACCCTGCCTGGCCTGCGCGCGCTGCAGAAATACGCCGTCCGCGCCGGCGGCGGGGCGAACCACCGGATGGGCTTGGGCGATGCCGCCATGATTAAGGACAATCACGTGCTCGCCGTGGGCGGCAGCGTGGCCACGGCCCTGCGTCGCGTGCGCGAACATGCCCCGGACATCGCCTGCGAGGTCGAGGTCGATACCTTGGATCAGCTCGACGAGGTGCTCCCGCTGCATCCGGATATGGTGCTGCTGGATAACTTCGCGCTTGCCGATGTCCACACCGCCGTCCATCGCCGGCAAGCCCTCAGCCCAACCACGGCGCTGGAGGCCTCCGGTGGGTTGCAGCTGGAGAACGCCGGTGAGTACGGCACCTCGGGCGTGGACTATATCGCCGTCGGCGCCCTCACCCACTCGGTGCGCGTGCTGGATATCGGCCTGGACTTCTCCTAAGCGCCGATCGGCTATGCGCCGAGGGGCTACGCGCCCATCGGCTACTCGCCGACGCTGATGACTGATCCGGCGCCGGCTTCGTCGCCGGAGACGTTGATGGGTTGGACATCAAAAAGCGCGCTTAAGAAGTCCGCGGCCCACTGGATAAGCTCCTCATCGCGCAGCTTGGGTGAGGTGACATTGCGCCCAACCTTGGGGAAAGGCACGTTGATGGCCTTGGCCGCGGCCCGGAAGCTCGAACCCGGGTACAGGCGCTTCAGGCGCACCTGCTTGGAATCCGGCAGCTCGACCGGGTGGAATTTCACGCGGGTTCCCTGCACGGTAATGTCTGCCACCCCGGCGCGGCGGGCTTGGTGGCGCAGGCGCGCCACGGCGAGCAAGCGCTCGACCTCCTTGGGCAAGGGGCCGAAGCGGTCTTCCATTTCTTCCCGCGCCGCCGCGAGATCCTTATTATCCTGCGAGGCCGCTAGCTTGCGGTAGACCTCGAGGCGCAGGCGCTCGGAATCGATATAGGACTCTGGGATGTGGGCATCCACGGGAAGATCGATGCGGATTTCCTTCGGCCCCTCGTCCGTCACCGCGGGTGCCTCGCCGCGGGCCAAAGACTTGAAGGCCTCGACGGCCTCGCCGACCAAGCGCACGTAGAGATCGAAGCCCACGCCTGCAATGTGACCGGATTGCTGGGCGCCCAACACGTTGCCAGCACCGCGCATCTCTAGGTCTTTCATGGCCACGGCCATGCCTGCGCCCAGATCATTATTCTGGGCGATGGTAGCCAGGCGGTCATAGGAGGTCTCAGTCAGCGTGGCGCCCTTGGGGTACAGGAAGTAGGCGTAACCGCGCTCGCGGGAGCGGCCCACGCGCCCGCGCAGCTGGTGTAGCTGCGACAAGCCCATGTGGTGGGCATTTTCCACAATGAGCGTATTCGCATTGGCGATATCCAGTCCGGTTTCCACGATGGTGGTACACACCAAAACGTCATACTCGCGGTCCCAGAATCCCTGGACGGTCTTTTCTAGCAGGTCCTCATTCATCTGGCCGTGGGCAACGACGATGCGTGCTTCTGGCACCAAGTCGCGCAGTTCGCGCGCCTTCTTTTCAATATCGGAGACCTTGTTGTGGATAAAGAAGGTCTGGCCATCGCGCAAAAGCTCGCGCCGAATGGCGGCCGCGACCTGCTTATCCTCGTAGGCGCCGACATAGGTCAGCACCGGGTGGCGATCCTCTGGCGGGGTGAGGATGGTCGATATTTCGCGGATACCCGCCATGGACATCTCCAGCGTGCGGGGAATCGGCGTCGCGGACATGGTTAGCACGTCGACGCTGGCTTTCAGCGCCTTGATGTGTTCCTTGTGCTCCACGCCGAAGCGCTGCTCCTCATCGACCACGATGAGACCCAAGTTCTTCCAGTGCACGCCGGTTTGCAGCAGGCGGTGCGTGCCGACGACGATGTCAATCGAGCCATCGGCAAGCCCCTTAAAGATCTCCGTGGCTTCCTTCTTTGAGGTAAAGCGCGATAGGACCGCCATCTTGACGGGGAAACCGGCCATGCGCTCGCTAAAGGTATCGTAGTGCTGCTGCGCCAGCAGCGTGGTGGGTACTAGGACGGCGACCTGGGTACCATCTTGCACGGCCTTGAAGGCGGCGCGAATGGCGACCTCGGTCTTGCCATAGCCCACGTCACCAACGACCACGCGGTCCATCGGCACCGTGGATTCCATATCCTCTTTCACTGCGTCGATGGCCAGCATCTGGTCCTCGGTTTCGACGAAGGGGAAATTATCCTCCATCTCCGCCTGCCAGGGATTATCGGGCGCGAACTGGTGTCCCGGTGCAGCCTGGCGCTTGGCATAGAGATCCACCAATTCGCCGGCGATCTCCCGCACGGCGGCGCGCGCCTTCTTCTTGGTGTTCTTCCAATCGGAGCCGCCCATCTTGGATAGGTGGGGCGATTCTCCGCCGGTGTATTTGCTGAGCAGATCCAACGAATCCATCGGCACCCACAGTTGGTCCGCCGGCTGCCCGCGCTTGGAGGGCGCATATTCCAGCACGATATATTCGCGCCGGCTGGTCTCATCGCCGGATTGGATGGTGCGCTCGGCCATCTTCAAAAACTTGCCGATGCCGTGCGTTTCATGCACCACAAAATCGCCCTGCTTGAGTGCCAGCGGGTCCACCTTATTGCGGCGCTTGGCCGGCCGCCGCTTGGCGTCCGCAATATCGCCGACGCGGTTACCGGTCAGGTCCGTTTCCGTCACCACGACGAGCGGCAGTGCCTCGGCGTCTTTAAGCTTGCGTACCTTGGGAAAGACCAAGCCCGCATGGCTGAGGGCCTGATACAGGGTGACCTCGCCCGCGCTGGGTTCCCAGCCGGGGGTGGCCACCTTGGTGCGAATGCCCTGCTCGGCAAAACGCTCCACCATGCGCTTGATAGCACCCTGGGCAGGCGCGATAAATGCCGCACGCCCGCCAGCGTTTGTATGCGCCAGCAGCTGGGCCATCATGGCATCGATCTCTTTGATATCACCGCGCGGGGTGGGCCCAGGCTCAAACTCGAGCGGCAGGGTTTCTTCCTCTGGCCCAGCCAACATGCCCGGTGGGGAAAATGTCCACAGCGGCTGACCGGCCTCGCGAATGGAGACCTCCAAAGACTCAAAGGAGCGGTAGCTCGATCCCTCAGTATCGAGCCCTTCCGTGGACAAGGGTCCATCCGCACCCATGGCGGCAGCCTCCCAGCCGGCAGCGAGGAATTCCGCGTCGGTCTTTTCCAGGTCTTCCACGCGGCGCCTGATCTTTTCCGGTGCCACCATCACCACGTGCGTGGCGGCGGGGAGGAACTCGGAAAGGGTGATCAGTGGGGCATCGGAAAGCACGGGCAAAACCGCCTCCATGCCCTCTGCCGGAATATGCTCGCTGACTTTGGTGAGCAGCTCCACCAGCGCTGGGTTGCCGGTGTGCGTCGCCGCCAATGTGGCCGCGCGCTGCGCTACCGCATCCGTAATCGGCAGCTCGCGGGCGGTGAAGATATCGACGCGGCCGACCTCGATTTCCGGGATGGTGCGCTGGTCAGCAACAGAGAACTGGCGGATATCGGTGACCTCATCGCCCCAAAACTCCACGCGCACCGGGTAATCCAAGGTGGTGGGAAAGACATCAATAATGCCACCGCGGGTGGCAAACTCACCGCGCTTGGCCACCATATCCACGTGTTTATATGCCCTAAATTCCAGGCTGCGCACCACTTCGTCGAAATTGTACTCGTGGTCTTCTTCCAGGTGCACTGGGGCGCGGCCTTCAATTTCTTGCAGGATGGGCTGGGAGAGCCCGCGCGCGGCCGTAACGATAATGCGCAGGTCATCAATGTTGTGCAGCACCTGCGCGCGCTTGCCGATGATATCCACGCCCGGGCTCAGGCGCTCGTGCGGTAGCGTCTCCCAAGAAGGAAACATTGCGACCTTATCGCCCATCATGGCGGTAAGCTCCGCGGTGAGATCCTCAGCCTCGCGGCTAGTGGCCGTGACCGCCAGCACCGGCGCGTGGTGGGCCAAAGTGCCAAGAGCCCAAGGGCGCGCCTGATCAATACCCGTAATGTGCAGGTCCTGGCCCACATTGGCCACAAGCCCCTTGAGCTTCGGGTCCGTGGCCGCAACCTTAAGCAGACCTGCCAGCATTGGCGTCGCCATTTACTTCCTGCCTCCTAGCTTGGGCTTAATTTCCATACCGGACAAACCATTCCAGCATAGATTGACTATATGCGTAGCGACGACATCCTTATCCGGTTTATCCGGGCTGCGCTCATCCAACCACCACTGCGCCGTAGTAGAGACCATGCCAACGAGGGCCTGGCCGTAAATATTGGCTAACTCCGGATTAATACCGCGGTGTTCAAAGGCCTCGCCCAAGATATAGGCCACCTGCCCCACCGCGGCATTCAGCAGCGTGGAAAAACTGCGTTCCTCGCCCGGCTTCGAATCGCGCACCAGAATGATGAAACCATCGGTTTCTTCCTCAACGTAATTCAGCAGCGCCATTACGGCCTGCTCGATGCGCTCGCGCCAGCTGCCTTCTTCTAAAGAATCCTTAATGACTTTTTCTAGCGCCAGCATCTCCCGATCCACGACAACCGCATACAGGCCTTCTTTGCCCCCAAAATGCTCGTAGACCACCGGTTTTGATACTCCGGCGCGGGACGCAATCTCTTCAACGCTGGTGCCTTCAAACCCCAATTCCGCAAAAGCGGCGCGTCCAATGGAAATCAATTGCTCGCGACGCTCGCGTCCGGTCATTCTCTGTCGAACCATGCCCTCTACCCTATCCTTTGCCCCACCCCTACCTAGTAATTTGTTATTTACCCGGGGGCGTCAGGTACGCTATGACTACAGCATTCGCTGTGGTTCCCCATGGTGTAATCGGCAACACTGCGGTTTTTGGTACCGCCATTCTAGGTTCGAGTCCTGGTGGGGAAGCTTTTCCACGTCCCCCTCTATCAGCAAAAACGCTGGTGAGGGGGGTTTTATTTTTTGGGTTAAGCCCGGATTCTAAGGATCGTGGAAACACCTGACCTTGATTGGTGGTGTTTGTGGTGTCGAGTCGTTGGGATCCTTCGCCGGATGTGGTGGAGCAGCTGTGTTGCTTGGTTTCAGGCGGTCGTAGTGTTCGTAGTGCGGCGTTGGAACTGGGGCTTAGCTTGAGTGTTGCGTATCGGCTGGCTCGTGAGTATCAACTTCCTGTGCGTGTTCAGAAGTCGACTTCTGCTTCGGTTACAGAAAGCATTGAAGCGCTATGGAAGCAGGGTGTGAAGCCGTCAGATATTTCAACGCGGCTTAATGTAGGAACCAGCGTTGTGTACCGCATTGGTATTGAGCTTGGCTTGTGGCAGCGCAATCGAGCGTGTCAAGTTGTTTGTGTGTGGGGCTAGGTTTATAGGTATTTGTCGAAGCGGTCGGGAAAGGCTACGGCCATTTGGTTGATGGCTTGTTTCCAGCCGGAAACTCGGACTCCTTCCATGAGTCTGCCGGCTGTCGCGGAGACTCGTTCGCCTTGCTTTGCTCTTTTGGCGGCTCGTTTGTCTTCAATGTTGCAGATCATCAACCACAGCGTTTTCAGCGCGGATTCATCGTTGGTGAACTGCGAGGGGGTCAGGAAGTTTGTGTGTGAGGCTCTGATCTAGAAGGAGTTTCACCGATAATGACTACGGTGTCACCAAAGAAAAGCCATGACCCGGCGAGGGGCAACGAGATCAGCGAGAAGCTGATGGAAAATCCTTAAGCTCGCCAGCTTGATCAGCGAGCTGTCGGCTTCTGCTGATGATGCAAGCGAGCTGGTCAAAGGCTTGCTACAGGTGTCGATCAACGCTGGTCTACAGGCAGAGATGGATGCGCACGGGCCCGACCCCCGGAAAGTGGACACATCGGGGGTTAGCTATGCTGCTTTGGTCAGTGTAGCTGAAGTCTCGGCTTCAAAGACATCAGGCGCTACAAGATTGCACCCGCAGTGCCGCCGGCGCGTGTTGTAGCGCATGCACCACCTAAAGACTTCCCGGCGGCAGGCGATCGGATTGTCAAAGACTTTCCTATCACGCAGCACTTCCCGCTTTAAAGTAGCGTTAAACGATTCTGCCAGAGCGTTATCAGCACTCGTTCCTACCGCCCCCATAGACTGGCGCACCCCCAACGACGAGCAATAGTTCCTAAAGGCCTGTGAGGTGTACACGCTGCCGTGATCGGAATGGAATATAGCCCCGTCACGACTGCCACGCACACCATGCGCGTGGGATAGAGCATCGACGACCAGTAAGACACGCATGTGGTCTGCGAGTGCATGACCTGCACGTTTGCGTGAATGAAGTGTCAATGACAGTGGCCACATACATGTTTTTCCTCCTTTACATGGCAAGTAGGTAATATCGCCGACATAAACGCGGTTCGGCTCGTTAGCTGCGAATTTGCGGCCTAGCAAATCCGGCATGACTCGGTGGCCAGGCTTACGCCTAGTGGTGGTACATCGGCGACGTGTGGTAAAGTCTCTAAGCCCCATGGCTTTCATAATTCGTGCGACTTTCTTGTGATTCGTCGGGCCAAAGCTCGTATCGGCTTTAAGGCTCGCAGCGATGCGTTTAGCGCCGTAAAGACCAAGCTCATCATCAAAGATGGTTGCGATCCTCGCACCAATAAGACCGTCAGAATACATCATTGTATCCTGCGATTTTTACGGGTTTGTACCCATTTATAGAACGAGGAACGATTCAGCTTCAACACGTGGCACATCCGCTTGACCGAGAACTCGGTTCGGTGGTCATAGACACACTGGAAGCAGAACTCCGGTCAAGTCCCGTGTAGTGGTGTAGCCGTTTGTGCTTTCGGCTCGGTATTCAGTTCTGTGTTTGAGGTCAGGCGGTTAGCTGGTTGTGGTCACCATTGGCGTCTCCTGTGCGGTGCATGAGGTGTTTGGTGTGTTCGAGTGCGGTCAGTGACATGTAGCGTTTTTGTTGGATCCAATCGTCGTGTTGCTCGGCTAGGACCGCACCGACAAGCCGGATGATGGATTCACGGTTCCAGAAGATGCCCACAACATCGGTGCGCCGGCGGATTTCCCGATTTAACCGTTCTGTGGGATTGTTCGACCACACCTTCGTCCAGACTGGTTTCGGGGCTGCGGTAAACGCTAATACTTCATCGAGTGATTCCTCCAGATAGGTCGCAACTTGCGGGAACTTCGGCTCCAGCAGGTCGACGACTTCGCGGGCTTGTGCCCAGGTGGATGTGGCGTCAGGTTGCTGGAAGATCGTCTGGAACATTGCAGAGACCATAGGCCACCTGTGTTTTCGGGACCTTTTCTTAAGAGGTTCTTCGCGAAATGGGTGCGGCACCGCTGCCACGACGCATTGGGTAGCACTTCGGAAATGGCGTGCTGGATGCCTTCGTGGGTGTGGCTGGTGATAAGGAATACCCCGGTAAGTCCGCGGGCTTTTAAGTCCTGGAAGAAGCCTTTCCACGACGCGTTGGATTCCGCGGTGGCAACGTGCATGCCGAGCATTTCGCGGTACCCGTCGGCGTTGACTCCGGTGGCAAGCAGCACTGAACATGTGACCACCCGGCCGCCTTCACGGACTGTGATCGTCAGCGCGTCGCACGACACAAAGGCGTACCCGCCGGGGTCTAGTGGGCGGTTTTTGAAGTCTGTGACCATGTCGTCAAGTTCTTCTGACATGCGTGAGACTTGCGATTTCGACATGCTGGAAATCCCAAGTGTTGCCACTAGATCATTCATCCTGCGGGTGGAAACCCCTTTGAGGTAGCACGTGGCGATCACAGTCGATAAGGCCCGTTCTGCACGCGTACGGCGTTCTAACAGCCAGTCCGGGAAGAATGCGCCGTGACGCAACTTCGGTACTGCGACATCGATCGTGCCGACACGGGTGTCAAGGTCGCGGTGGCGGTACCCATTGCGGTGGTTGACGCGTTCGGTGGAGACAACCGCTGTATTCGGCGCCGCAGACGGTGTCGGCCTGGGCGGAGAGGATTTGGTTGATAAACCCTTGCAGCATCTGGCGCATCAAGTCAGGGGAGGCTTGAGCGAGCAGATCATCCAAGTAGGTTGTCGGGTCGATAGAATGTGGTGCAGCGGTCATCGTCATATGCCTTTCGCTGAGATGTGGTAGTTGAGTCGAAAGGTTAACTGACGGTGACCGCCCCACTATTTCCGGGGCCCACCATCAGCAAGCGTTACACCACACTAAGGGACGCAACCCAGAACTCCAGTGAGTTGCTTTAAGCAAAATATTTCGCAGCCTTACGCAGGATGTCACGTTCTTCGCGCAGTTGTGCGTTTTCTTTCTCCAGTTGGCGGATGCGTCTCACGATTCATTCGCTGCCTGGGCTTTCTCGTGCACGGCTTTTATGCGGGCACGTTTGCCGGTGTAGTACTTGGTGACCCATGAATGAAGCGAGGCACGGTTGATACCGAGCTCGGCTGATGCTGAGTTCAGCGAGAGGTCCTGGGGTTGCCCGCAAATCGTGGACACATAGTAGAGCTACCTAGTGGTTAGGCAGCTATTTCTTTTCTGCTGGTGGTTAAACCAATATGGTTCTCGAAGTCGACGGGGCTGACCATCCCGAGTGCAGAGTGCCGGCGCCGACGGTTGTAGACGACTTCAATCCAGTAGGCAACGGCCTTGCGTGCGACATCACGGGTGGCCCAGCGCTTCCGGTCGTAGAACTCGGTCTTAAGCGTCGACCAGAACGACTCAGCCATCGCATTATCGAAACACACCC